>JBMYQA010000350.1:0-5802 GCA_049600855.1 Flammeovirgaceae bacterium
GTCCATCTCCGCCAATATGGAGTTCTCCAATCGCGCCTACAGGTAAAATGGAGCCCCCTTCACTCAAAATATATACTTGTGTATTGCTAATCGGTTTCCCAATGCAATTTTGATGGCTAACGAGTTGTTCAACATTATCCACTCGATTGATGCTCGTAAAGGTTGTCGATTCTGTTGGGCCATAGCCATTGATAAAGGTAATTTCAGGATAAGTCGTCAATAAAGCCTGAATACTTTCTACCCGAATCGAATCTCCACCTGATAACATATACGAAATGGGGCTAAATAATTCCATGCAGCTATCAATCGCTGAATGGAATAAGCCTGCGGTTAACCATAAGGTATTGACGTTGTGCTGCTGTAGTTCTTTCGCAATGGCCTCTAACGAGAGTTGTGTTGGTAAGGCAATGACTAATTTTCCACCTTTTAATAAAGCGCCCCAAATTTCGAAAGTAGACGCATCAAACGTAATTGGAGCATATTGGTAAAGCACGGAGTAATCCGTTAAAAACTCAAACTCTTTACTAAAGATTAAACGTACAATAGCACGATGCTCGATTAAAACTCCTTTTGGGTTTCCTGTAGAGCCCGAAGTATACATCACATAGGCCAACTGGTTAGCGGTTAGCTCAATTTCAGGATTTGAGTTCGCATAGCCTTCCAGTAGTTCAGAAGCCTCATCTAGTAAAAGCAGGTGTTGAACTTTTTCCTGAAATAATGCTACATATTTGCTTTCTGTGATCATCATATCCATTGCCACATCCTGCATCATAAACTTGATCCGTTCCGTCGGATATTCAGGATCAATGGGAACATAGGCAGCTCCAGCCTTTACTATCCCTACTATCGCGATAATGGTATTCATAGAACGCTCAATACACAATCCAACGAGGTCTTCAGGTTGAATGCCCTTATCGATTAGGTAATGCGCTACTTGGTTACTTTTTTCATTTAATTGAGCATAGGTGAGTTGCTCTTTTCCAAACGCTAAAGCAACACTACTTGGATTACGTTTCACCTGTTGTTCAAATAGCATGGGTACATGCTTTTCCCTCGGATACGCAAATGACGTGTTATTGAAACTTTCGAGTAACTGCTTTTGCGTGCGCGCATCAATCAGTTCTAATTGCTCAATTTTACGATGAGGATTCGCGATGGCGGCTGCTAGCAATAGCTCATACTGCTCTTTCATCCTCATAATGGTTGAAGAGGCAAAAATATCAGCATTGTATTCAATGGCTAGTACCAACCCATCAGCCGTCTCCGTAATATCAAAGTATAAATCAAATTTCGAAGTTTGGTTGCTAGGTGTTACTTCTTTCACTTTCAACTCATTGAGGAACAAAGTATCGTCTCCTGGCGTATTTTGTACCACAAATAACACTTGAAATAATGGGTCTCTACTCAAGTCTCTATTTTGCTCAATGCGATCCACTACCTTCTCAAAAGGCACCTCTTGGTTATGATATGCTTCAAGCGTGGTTGCCTTAATTTGTTGCAATAATTCTTGAAACGTAAGTGGAGCGGATAAATCTGAACGAATCACAATTGCATTCACAAAGAATCCGATCAAACTTTCAATTTCGGATTGTGTTCGATTCGCAATTCCACTTCCTACACAGATATCCGTTTGGTTGGAGTATTTATGCAGCAATACTTTAAACACCGACAACATCACCATGAATAGGGTAGCGTTTTCTTGGCGTGCAAAGTCATACAATTTGGTAGATAACTCTTTTTTTAGCAGGAACTTCAAGGTTTTACCAGCACGACTTAATTTATTAGGACGTTCAAAATCTTCTGGGAGGGTAATGGTTTTAATGTCCTTTAATTTCTCTTCCCAATACAGCATTTTTTTTGCGAGTACTTCTCCAGAAAGCCGCGCCTTTTGCCACAGGGCAAAATCGGCATACTGTATCGGTAATGGCGCTAAGTCTGAGGCAGTATGATGTTTATGGCAAGTATAAAAATGGTTGAGTTCTTCCATCAAAATAGGGAGCGACCAACCATCTGCGGCAATATGATGAATCACCACAAGCAGGTAATGCTCTTGTTCGCTACATTCCATGAGGTGAGCCCTGAGCATATGATCAGTCTCTAGGTTGAATGGCTTCTCCAATTGCTGTTGGATAAAGCGCTCTAGCTGATCACTTGTTCCTTGTACCACACTCCGTTCTAATTCCCACGTATTTTCTGCTAACACATACTGATAAGCCTCCCCTTTAGAGGATTTAAAAACGGTTCTAAGCGCCTCATGTCGATTGATCACCGATTGGAATGCCTGTGCTAACGCTGCTTGGTCAAGCCGTCCGTTTATAAAAAACACATAAGGAATATGATAATTCACACTACCTTCCAGTTGATCAATAAACCATAGACGTTCTTGAGCAAATGATAGCGGAACCAATTCAGGGCGCTCAGCAGCTTCAATGACGATTTTTTCTTTTTTCTCAAGACTTTCTACATAATGAGCGAGTTCTTTTACGGTAGAATGCTTAAACAGATCGGTAATTGTTAACTCAATAGTGTAAATATTTCTAAGTGCTGAAACAACCCGAGTTGCTAATAAAGAATGCCCGCCTAATTTAAAAAAATGCTCGTCACGTCCGATGCGCTCTCTTCCAAGTAAATCCTCCCAAATTGCTACAATTTGGCGTTCTATCGGTGTTTTTGGTGCCTCATAAATGCTATTTTGCATTGAAAAAACATCAAACTGAGCCAATGCTTTCCGATCGATTTTCCCATTTGCATTGCGAGGCAGTTCATCCAACTCAACAAAAAATGTTGGCAACATGTAATCAGGTAAAAAGGTTTTTGCTGCCTCTAGTAATTCATCCGTGGTAATTTCCGCATGCTTCACCACAAAGGCGACTAGGTTTTTAGCCTCATTCTTTCCTTCTTTTATCAGTACAACGACACTATGAATGGCTGACATTGCTTGAAAAACGGCCTCAATCTCCCCTAATTCAATCCGATAACCTCGGACTTTCACTTGAGAGTCTTTTCGTCCTAAACATTCAATGGTGCCATCAGGAAGCCATCGCGCTAAATCGCCCGTTCGGTAAATGCGAGTCCCTGTTAAATCTTGATTGACGCTAGTGACAAACTTCTCTTGCGTGAGCGCTTCTCGATTCAAGTAACCTCGTGCCAAGCCGACTCCTGCAATACACAATTCCCCGATTTCGCCAATGGCACTTAGTTGATCTTCCTCATCTAAAATATATACTTGATAATTCGCTAGGGGCTTACCGATTGAAATCTTTTTCTCTAAGGTAAGTACATCCATGGTAGCCCACACCGTTGCTTCCGTTGGCCCATACATATTCAATACCCTGCTCGTTGAAAGTTGCACGAGCTGATTTTTAAGCATTTCACTTGTCGGTTCTCCCCCAGTCATAATGACGACCCCTTCCTCATTTTTCCAACCACTGTCTATTAAAATTTGCCAGGTGGAAGCCGTAGCTTGCATATGCGAAGGTTTGTGCTTATTAATCAGCTCTTTTAACACATAGCCATCTGCTGCTAGCCCTACGCGAGCAAGCATGAGTTGCCCACCTACTGTTAACGGAAGGTATAATTCTAAGCAGGACATGTCAAAACCATAACTCGCTAATGATAAAAAGCTTGTGGTATGATCTGCCTGCAAGGCATCTTTCATCACAAGCTGCAAATTCGTCAACGAATTGTGTTGAATCATCACGCCTTTAGGTGCTCCAGTAGAACCTGATGTATAAATCACGTACGCCAATCGTGTTGGCTTCAATTTAAGCTCTACGTTTTCTACTGGTGCATTTTGTATTTTCGTGTCATTTAGCTCAACAAGGGTAAGCTGTTCCAATTCCTCTACACCGTCTTTAGATGCAGTGTTGGATAGCACTATATTCGCTTTTGCATCTTCCAACATGTATTGCATCCGTCCTGTGGGCAATGTTGGTTCTATCGGCAAATAAGCACCACCCGATTTCATAATCCCCAAAATACCTATATACATCTCAATGGAGCGATGAATACACAGCCCAACAATGGTCTCCTCTTTTACACCTAATTCGATTAAACGATGTGCTAATTGATTTGCACGCTCGTTTAATTCTTGATAGGTCATCTCCGTCTCTTCGAAGATCAGTGCTGTTGATGATGGAGCTAATGCAGCTTGTTGTTCAATTAAATCAACTACTGTTTCCTGTATTTCACCAACGGATTTTGTTTGATTAAAATCAACTAAAATCGTATGTTTTTCAGTTTCAGATGCTCGAGTAGACATAATCGGTTTTAGGTAAAGGATAATGGATGCTTTTATATTTTAATATATCAATGTATCATCTAGTTCACTACTGCACACAATAAACCATGAGAACTCAAACCGCTTTCTTACTCATAAATCGCGAAGTAGAGATTATTGGAAATAGACGTTTAACGTTTAGGGCAATGCATTCCCAATCATTAAGTTTCTGTTACACAATAGTTATGCGTTTTATAAGAAAAGCTTTGTAAAGAAATCTATCATTTATCATTCAGGTACAAGCTGAGGCACTTTGTTATGCGTTATATCCAATCTGCATACCATGCATAACGAACTCCTACAGCTTTTCGCTGATGCAAGAAGTGCTCACTCAAACAAGCACACAGCTTATTTAAGTAGTTATCAAAAAGGAATAGATGTAAGTAGCGCAACCCAAGAACTATTCAAGGAAATAAGCCATTACCACGCGCTCTCCACACAGTTTAGCGCGTTGAGGTAGTAAAGCTATATTCTACACATTTCCATTAAACTACTGGAAATAACGAATAGCATAGTATATTATATTATCTCTTTAGAAGGTGATTCGGTACTTCATTTTTGATAATTCTTTTGTTCCATTTTCACAAAAGCTAAAATTATCAATTTGAGTTAGGCGTTCTTGCACTTCACTCCAACAAGAATCATTAGATGGGTTTACAAAGAAGATAGCAGCGCTTCTTCTGGTGAGTAATTTTTCATAAGGTAACTCCCAAGCTGAAATTAGTCCGTCATTTTTTAAAGAATTCATCAACTCTTTCACTTCGATAAGTTCAGGTGCGTACATAATTAATCCGTTTCAAGATGAAGTAAATAAGAAAATCAGTAAAATCGCTTGTTATGTTAGTTTCGAATACTTCCTCTTTATGATTATGTTCTTAGAATGAATAGAAATGATTTTGTTGAGTAATCAACCGTTTAACTTCTATTGCCTGACATTAAAAGTACTAGTATGATTGTATTCTTAAGCAAAGATAGTAATTCATATCATATTAACAGATGTTAACTAAAAGAATTAGTGCAATGATAAAGTAAGCGATTGATAGAAAAAATAAGCACTTGTACTTATTTTTAAGTAGGCAGTAGAAAATAACCGTGTTTTTTGGCAGCTTCTACACCAAAAAATAATGCTAGTGCTCTGTCCATCTACTTCACGTCAAATTATACAATTTGCAAATGTGCTAAAAACTCATCTTTTCGTCTTCTGGAGATCGGCACATGAGCACCATCAATCATGATGGCAAAACCACCTTCCGCTCTGATGTATTGTTTTAAGCAATTAATATTAATGAGGTGAGAGTTGTGTACTCTCATAAATTTGTGTTTTGCTAATAGCGTTTCAAACGTTTTAATCTTACCTGTAGCTAGTATAGGTTTGGTAAGTGCTTGACCACAATTAATCGCATATTTTTTCTGTGCGGGAAGTAAGTGATTGTGCCCATGAAGTTTACAGGTTACTTACATTATTTCTCAGCAATTCTCACTTTGTAAAAAATACTTGTTATTCTGCAAAAAAAGGACTTTTT
>JBMYQA010000351.1:0-5760 GCA_049600855.1 Flammeovirgaceae bacterium
AAGCACTTAAATATGAATATAAAGTAATATTTTACGAGATAGAAGATAGCTTAACGGTCAAGTATCTTGATTTATAGCTTGGATTCTTCATAAAAGATACAATAAAAAACACTTATAACTACTTTGTAGTTAGTAATGTTGTAGTGGTGAATTAATTTTTTAATTCGTTCAATTGGCGATTAAATGAATAAAATAGCTGAATTTATGATACGATCTTGTGCAGAATTCCCACTATTTTATCGTTTCTATCGCTAATAATATTAACTTTACCTGTTTACAAGGCAGGTCTAATTAATGGGCATCCCAACTCCAATTTTTGGGAGGATAGCAATTAATCGTGGCAGAGGTTAAGAGTTTTGTGGAATCATATTGCAATTTAGCCTGTTTATGTTATTATCTTTTCATTAAACCTTTATCTGGATAGGATTATGGCATTTGATATTGATATGATCAAAGCGGTCTATGAAAGAATGGCCGACAGAATTGAAAAAGCACGTAAGGTGGTGGGGAAACCCCTAAGCTTAACGGAAAAAATCTTATATTCTCATTTAACGCAAGGTGATGCCACCGAAGCGTTTGTACGAGGAAAATCCTATGTAGACTTTGCCCCTGATCGGGTGGCTATGCAAGACGCAACTGCCCAAATGGCGTTATTGCAATTTATGCAAGCTGGTAAACCCCAAGTAGCTGTTCCTTCTACGGTTCATGCAGACCACTTGATTCAAGCTAGAATAGGTGCCAGCAAAGACCTTCAAGAAGCCATTAACCGAAATAATGAAGTGTTTAACTTCCTAGAGTCGGTATCTAATAAGTATGGAATCGGATTCTGGAAACCTGGTGCGGGTATTATCCACCAAGTGGTGTTAGAAAACTATGCATTCCCTGGCGGTATGATGATTGGTACTGACTCACACACTGTAAATGCAGGTGGTTTAGGAATGATTGCAATTGGTGTAGGTGGAGCTGATGCAGTAGATGTAATGGCAGACATGCCTTGGGAATTGAAGTTTCCTAAATTAATTGGTGTAAAGTTAACCGGTAAACTCAACGGTTGGACTTCCGCTAAAGATGTTATTTTGAAAGTTGCCGGTATTTTAACCGTAAAAGGTGGTACAGGTTGTGTAGTTGAATATTTTGGTGAAGGTGCTATCAGCATGTCTTGTACAGGTAAAGGTACCATTTGTAATATGGGAGCTGAAATAGGAGCAACTACTTCTACTTTTGGTTACGATGAATCCATGGAGCGTTACTTACGTGCTACTGATCGTGCCGATGTAGCTGACTTGGCTAATACAGTGAAAGAACACTTAACCGCTGACCCTGAAGTATACGCTAATCCTGAGAAATACTTCGATCAACTCATTGAGATCAACTTAGACGAATTAGAGCCACACTTAAATGGTCCATTTACGCCAGATAAGGCTACACCTATCTCGAAAATGGGTGAAGAAGCAGCGGCACATGGATGGCCTACTAAAATAGAAGTTGGTTTGATTGGTTCTTGTACAAACTCTTCTTACGAAGATATTTCTAGAGCCGCTTCACTAGCGAAGCAAGCCATTGATAAAAACTTAAAAACAAAATCTGAGTTTACCATTACGCCTGGTTCAGAGCAAGTACGCTTTACCATTGAGCGGGATGGTTTTATTGATATTTTCAATGATATTGGCGCTTCTGTTTTTGCAAATGCTTGTGGACCTTGCATTGGACAGTGGGCTAGGGAAGGAGCAGATAAGGAAGAAACGAATACCATTGTTCACTCATTTAACCGTAACTTTAAGAAGCGTGCTGATGGTAACCCAAACACGCATGCATTTGTAGCTTCCCCTGAGTTGGTTACTGCACTAGCTATTGCAGGAACGCTCAACTTTAACCCATTAACGGATAAGTTAATCAATGAAGATGGTGAAGAGGTAATGCTCGATCCACCAACTGGCGATGAGTTACCTACCAAGGGTTTTGATGTAGAAGATGCTGGTTATCAAGCTCCTGCAGAAGATGGCTCTAAGGTTGAAGTAGTAGTAAATCCCGATTCGGATCGTTTGCAATTACTTACGCCTTTTGAACCTTGGAATGGCAAAGAAGTGACAGGCATGAAGCTCTTGATTAAAGCCAAAGGAAAATGTACTACAGACCACATCTCAATGGCTGGCCCTTGGTTGCGTTATAGAGGACACTTAGACAATATTTCGAATAATATGTTGATTGGTGCCAACAACTACTTCAATGAGAAGTCTAACTGGGTGAAAAACCAATTAACAGGCGAATATGGAGAAGTTCCTGCTACGCAAAGAGCTTACAAAGCTGCTGGTATAACAACAATTGTAGTGGGTGACGAAAATTATGGTGAAGGTTCTTCTCGTGAGCATGCTGCCATGGAACCCAGACATTTAGGAGTATTGATCGTATTAGTACGCTCTTTTGCTCGAATTCACGAAACAAACTTAAAGAAACAAGGTATGTTAGGCTTGACTTTCGCTGATCCTGCAGATTACGATAAGATTCAAGAAGACGATACCTTTGATACATTAGATCTATCAGAGTTTGCGCCTGATAAACCAATTACCTTAAAGGTAACGCATGCTGATGGATCAACAGATACTATTGTTTGTAATCACACTTATAATGAAGGGCAGATTAAATGGTTTAAAGCAGGTTCTGCATTGAACTTGATTAAACAACAAAATGCCTAGTGATTTAATCAATTGTGTTGGATAGCTAAAGGGGCTGGATGATTCCAGCCCTTTTATAGTTTAAGCAGATTTGTCAAGTTAACCCATACCATGTATTGCAGGCCCTCCAATCTGCCCGAAACGATCAGCATCATTTCCCATAAAAAGAAAGCGACTTGAAATAAAATAGGCAATTAACTGCTTAAAAATCTAAAAAGAGGGTGTAATACCCAACAAATCTAACCTTACAAGGTTCTAACTGTTATTATAGCTTGTAAACACATTTGTTTATAATTGTGTATATACTGGGAGATAGTTTTGTAAAATTGCATGGAAATTAATGAGTAACTCATGAATGAGTATTACATCAAAGGATTAGAGCATTGTAAAAATGAACAATTTGAAGAAGCAATTAGCGAGTTCAATCGTTCATTACTTCTAAATCCGGCACATATGGAGTGTTTTTACAATCGTGGAATGGCTAAATTTAGGTTGGAGCGTTATTTAGATGCCATTCAAGATTTTGACGAGGCACTAGATTTGAACCCCAATAATGCGGATATCTTAAGTCAACGGGGTGTCACAAAACATTTGATGGGAAATAGCGAAGCTGGGCTTAAAGATTTAGATCAAGCACAAGTCTTGGAACCTACTAACGCCTATCGTTATTCGAGTAGGGCATTTATTAGAGCTAAGGTGGGAGATGTATTTGGGGCGCAAGACGATTATAAAAAAGCTTTAGAACTAGATCCTGAAGATGCCATTGCTTGGAATAATTTAGGCTTACTAGAAGATGCCATTGGGTATAAACAATCTGCTCAAGAACGCTTTAAAAAGGCAGACGGAATTGCCGATGAAGGCCAAACATTTGAAAAGCCTGATTTAGACGAAATCATTAAGGCAAACAAAGAAAATAATACGCCACGTCCTAAAGTGTCCGTTACGCCTTCAACAGAAAAAACACTTGCTCGAGATAAGTCCCCCAATCAATCCATAAAAACACAGCAAGATGAGATTAAGTCCACATCAACCACTCCGCCACTATCTACAAAAGAATACATTCGGGTAGTAAAAGACGTGTTTACCTCTAAAGCTGTTTTTAAAGATTTTATACAATTTGTTAAAGGTAAATTCCTTCTGAAAAAAGATCAAAAATAGCACACTTTGCTTGCTATATGTTTTTAGTATAACCTATGGAAATTCAACAACTTAGAAACCAAATCAACCAAGAATTATCCCAATTAAAATTTAGTGATAATCCTCCTGAACTCTACGAACCAATTCGTTACATTTTGACGATTGGGGGAAAACGAATGCGCCCTTTATTGACCCTGCTGGGCTGTTATTTGTATTCGGATGACTACCAAAAAGCCATGAAACCTGCTTTGGTGACAGAAGTATTCCATAATTTCACCTTGATGCATGATGACTTGATGGACGGTTCGCCTAAACGGAGAGGTAAACCAACAGTACACGAAAAGTGGAGTTCAGACATTGCCATCCTTTCAGGAGATGCGATGCTGGTTGAAGCCTATAATTTGTTGTTAGACATTTCTCCTGAGTTATTACCGAAAATCTTAAAACTATTTAATCGCTGTGCTTTAGAAGTTTGTGAAGGACAACAATTCGATATGAACTTTGAGCAGTTGGAAGAAGTTTCAGAAGAAGCTTACACCAACATGATTCGGTTAAAAACATCGGTATTGTTAGGGTTTGCCATCCAATTAGGAGCGTTAATTGGAGGAGCATCGGATACAGATGCAGATGCCTTAAGAGAATTTGGGGTGAGTATAGGAATCGGGTTTCAATTAAAAGACGATTTATTGGATGTGTTTGGTGATCCTGATAAATTTGGCAAAAGAGTAGGGATGGATATTATTGCCAATAAGAAAACTTATTTACTCATTACGGCATTAAAGGAAGCCGAAGGAGCACTAAAAGATAACCTTGAGCATTGGATTTCGTTGAAAGAGTTTGATATGGATGAAAAGGTAGCGGCTGTAAAAAGCATTTACCAGCAATTACATATTCAAGAAAAAACGGAGAAGTTGATGAATGAATACTTTGATCAAGGATTCAACGCATTAGAACGTATTCATGCCGATGAAGTAAAGAAAGGTTTTTTAAGAAGCTTTACCGAACAGTTGTTGCATCGGGAGCGTTGATTTGTGTACCTTTAAGCAGATAAGCAAAAATAATGTGCTAATTGTTGGTTAATGCTTGTAATTCGTTCGTTACGCTAAACTAAACTAAATCAAGAATGAAAAAGATTTTAATCTGCCTGTTGGCAATAAGCTTGTTTTCTTGTAACAAAGAAGAATTGGAACAGCTTAAAATGGAAAATGGTCAACTAAAAGCTGCTTTAGGAGAAAGCAATGAGTTTTCGGAAGAACTAAATACGAAAATGAATACCATTGATGTGTTATTAGACTCCATTGAAATTGCGGAGGAATCATTAACACTAAGCCTAGCAGAAGGCACCAACTACGATGATTACTCCGAACGCCTTAGAGCGGTAAAAGACTATATTGAAAACTCTAAAGCAGAGGTAGCTAAATTGGAGAAGAACCTTTCAAAAGCACTGTCTAAGAATAGTTTCTTTATGCGTCAAATCAAGAAATTGAAACAAGATATTTCAGATCGTGAGGCAAATATTATTAAATTGAGTGAGCAAGTAGAAGAGTTTAGAGAAGAGAATGCCGCATTAGTAAAAACGGTTGATTTACAAAAAGGAGAGATTCTTGCCCAAGAGCGCATGATCAAAGACAAAAAACGAGAGTTGGCGCTATTAGAAGCAAGAGTAGATCAAATGAAGAAAGATGCTAAGAAAGCAGAAGCAGATGCTTATTTTGCTCAAGCTGAAGCAAGTGAGCAGTTGGCTCAAAAAACGAAATTGGCTCCTAAAAAGAAGAAAGAACACTTGCAAGATGCCTACGATCTTTTCAAGAAATCATTTGAAGCAGGCCGAACTGATGCCTACAAACGAATGGAAATGATTGAAGAGAAATTAAAGTAGTTTCAGTAAATTGAATTTAAGCATGTAAGCAAAATGAATACGGCATTTTTACTGATTCTTTTTAAGCTAAAA
>JBMYQA010000352.1:0-5686 GCA_049600855.1 Flammeovirgaceae bacterium
CATTTGGATCTTTAGGCACCAACATAATTTTTAAGGCTTCTTCTAACGCTACTTTCTGTTCAGAAAGCTCGTCCAATTCCATCTTTGCCATTTCTTTGAACTCAGGATCAGACTCATGCTCCAAAATATCTTTCGCCTCATTCAGGTTACTCAATACATCCTCATACTTCTTGTATTCTGCAACAATCTTTTCGAGTTCTTTATATTCTTTATTGATTTGAGCATAGTATTTCATATCAGACATTGTTTCTGGCTTCACAATAATCTGGCTAACTTCCTCAAATCGTTCTCTTACTCGCTCTAATTTATCTATCATAACAATTTATATCTTAGAAGTGACGCGCTAAATCACGCAGCGCAGTCTGCAAAACTAACTAATAATGTAACGAAGTGAAAATTCCTTTAAAATAGCGGGAAGCTTACCTAACTCAAACCAATTTTTGTTTTCAAAAAGTTCAATTGTTGTTCAGTTAGCCCAGTAGATGCTAAAATGATTTGATCATCGATTTTTTCCTGTAATAGGGCGATTGCTACTTTCTCTATTCCCTTCTCTATTCCCTTCTCTATTCCTTGTGCTATTCCCTTTTCAAAAGCGGTATCTAATGAGTTTTTCAAATCTCGGTAGTATTTCAAACTATCTTCATAACTCATCAACTCTTGTTGATTAAACCTGGCAATTTCAGCTGTTTCAAAGAGCTTTTCAAATATTCTTTCCTTTAACTTGTCAGGAATACGATCTAGTTTATTTAGATTTTTGAGCACATATAACCATTTATCAAAGCGACTCTCTAGCTCATCAATAGTCTTTTGAAATTTAGGCATCTCCAGATAAATAAAGGTAAGCTTATCATAGAACACCTCACAAGTATCTACATCTGTTAACTTTACATCATAGCGATATTTTTGTTGTTCATGTTGATCTTCTTCAAAAACAAAATCTAAAATAGCAATCGTATAGACAGCTTTTAGTTCATAATTCCAATCTGCTCTTTTAGCTTGTTCTCGTATCGGAAAAGTAGAATAATAAACTGTTCGATCTTTAAAAAAGTTCTGTTTGGCCTTTTGAAGTTCCACTATAAATCGTTCACCTCTTTCATTTGTACAATAGATGTCAAAGATGGCTTTTCGATTTAAATCTTGATCAAGATGTTCATTTTTTAGATAAGTAAGCGCTATAATTTCCCCTTGCTCTTCTTTGAGCAATTCATTTAAAAAATCTAATAATAAGTCTTTATTTGGCTCTTCACCAAAAAGCTTTTTAAAACCAAAATCGGTAAAAGGATTGATATATTTTTCTGCGAATTCCATGATTGCATTAATCTTTCTTTAAAAATACAAACACTAACAGCTACAATCAAGCATAGAAAAAAGAGCGGAAAAAATAAGCTTTGTATCCAACTTTAATATGGAACTAGAACGCATAAGTACCACCTGCCATGATATTTATTCCACGAACAGGATAACGGTAATAACGCTGATACTCTTGACCGGTAAGGTTCTTTGCCGATAGAAATACCGAGACTACATCTGAGAATAAATAATCTACCTTAAAGCTCACATCAACAATATCGTCTAAGTCAAAGGCTGTTCCGTTTGCATTGAGGGCTTGTAAGCCACCTACATGGAATACATCTACATTAAAAAAGACCTTGTCTCTATAATTATAAGTCACTAATAGATTGTTTTCGAGCGTTGGGCGGTGAATGGCTTCCGCAAAATCTTGGGTATTGTAGCTGTAGAAGGTACTTTTCAGCATGGTTCTAAAGTTGGAAAAGTTAACCGTCACTTCACCTGTAAAATTGAATACACCTGTAGTTCCCGTATCAAAAGCTAAACGAAACTGGCTCGAATCAACGCCATAATCATTGACGAAATAGTGGAAGTTCTTATATAATCCATAGCCACCTTGTAAACGAATGCCTAATTTATCCATAGGAGTTAATTGCACGCCTAAGGCTAGATCGGCAATATTATGTGTATGTCTTAACGTAACGGTATCTGCTAAAAATGGATTTTCAAGCGTTAACTCCCTAAAACTTTGCTGCCGCAAATCACCTTCTGCTTTGGCAAATACAGAAACCACATCTTTCAAGGCATAATTCACGCTAATGTCTGGATAAATTCCAAATCGGCTGAGGTTTGTGGTAGAATCTAAGTTATAAGCCAACCGCGCACCTACTTTCAATTCCAAACCTTCTTGTAAGTAATGGAAGGCACCACCCGCTTTTAAAATTCCCCGATTCGTTTTATCCGACCCATATTGATTATTGTTGATGATGGGATTTAGATGGAAAGACACATTCGATTCATCGTTCAAATCATAGCGACCTGACAAATTCACATCAATATTTAGTTCAGAAAGGTCATGAAAAGTATCGGAGAATAAGTTTACATCGGTGCTTGCTTTGTAGCTTAATGGAGAGCGTTTTCCTCCAGTACCTTCGAGCATCAAACTAATGGCGAAGTCATTAAAGTTTTGCCTAATGCTATCGGCCTCAATATCGCCTTCTACAAATGCGTCATCATAACCATAGAAGTGTACCCTTCTTCGTTCATAACCCAATTGTGCGCCCAATGAGGCATAATCAAATATGTATTTTCCATAAGCCCTGATATCGCTATGCCCAACGCCCGAATTATTCTTGTGAACGGGGCCATTTCGAGATGACAAGTGCCTGAGACTCAAACCATATAAATACTTTTCGTTTCGTTTGGAATTAAAATGGCCTTCGAGATAAGGCGTAAGGAAGTTTCCAATTCCACCTTTGATGTAGTTGCCATACAATTTATCGAGTGGCTCTTTTTGCATCTTTCGCACTCGGATGCTGGGCTCAATGTCTTGGAGGTTATAATTCACCATGCGCAACTGGTAATTCACTTCCTCGTTGGAGGTACCTTGTCGGCTCACTGCGGTCATCTTTTTAAACTGACGACTCGCCCGTGGAAGGGTTAACTTTTTTTGTTTTTCAATAACCAACTCGGCATCCTCGATATCCGATTCTTCTACCCATTTATCATCTTCCTCTTGAGCGGATGCTAACAAAGGGAAAAGGATACATAAAAATAGGAAGGCATACTTTTTTAAGTTCATTGCTTGTTATAGATTATTGGTTGCATTCGCTAGACAAAGCTAATTAAAGATTGGTTGCTAACGTTGCTGCAATTGGTTTATTTGTTATCAGAATTGATTGAAAGTATAAGATCAATCATTTCTTGAGCATAAAATAAGCATAACTCGTTCCAAAGCCATCGAATTTAAGCGTTTTTCACATTCTAGCCTATAAAAAGCATAAAAAGAATCGTTGGATTACCCCTTGATTATATTCAATTGCAAGAATAAAAGATTGCCTTGAATTACGATTCGGCTGAATAAAGAATCAACTGACGATATGCGTTTTTTTATTTCAGGATTTTACTCAAACTCTATTCTTGTTTCTTAAATTTAGAGCAGGTTAACCTTCCAACCTACTTACGCCTACCTACGTCAATTAAATAAAATACATGATTATGGAAGAACAAACTGATTTAGAACAACTCCAACAATGGTTTACTAAACGAATCCATCGCTTAAAGCGGAAGTTTGCTTTAGTACAATCGGGTAAAAAGCCTAGTATTGAGGCATTTTATACCGATGAACTGTTTATGGCAGAACATGGGAAAATTCAGTTGTATTGGAAGGCAAATCACTATCATTACCTCAAAATCAATCAAAGAGTAGGTGACGTTACCCATCGAAATGAAATCACCGTTCGATTAGAACCTCATGTAAAATCATATACCATTACGGCTTATGGCGGCTTTGGCAAGGTCAGTAAAACCATTCAGATTGAGCCTGTTGCCTTTCACGACCACAAAATGCCAGTAGCGGTGATTCATGAACCTAAAATGGCTATGAAATTACCCAAACTGCGGGCAAGTCATTCGGAAAGCCAAGGAAAAGGTGCTAAATTTCAGCAGGTAAATGAATATGGAATTCCTCGATTAAATGTGCAATTACCCAGTAAACCAGAATCTGTAGAGCTAAAGCAATTGAAAAGTGAGCTAAAAGAAGCTTTTCAAATCAAAGAAGCAGCCATTTTAGAGGCAAAACTGGCCGATTTAAAACAAACAGATTTACTCGATAAATTGAATGACATTGATTACAATCATCCAGATGAGATTCGTTCTTAACTGTGCTAAATGCAAAAAGGCAATCCTATATTTTTTAGGATTAGATAATAAATAAACTATTCTAACGAGATTCACAAAAATCATAATTGACACAATTTTAAACAGATCGAACTATGACAAAGAGATTTTTCTGGTTTTGCGCTGGGGCTGATAAAGAGATTTTAGAGCGAAGTCCCTATTCTGAACATGTACGCTATGCCAGTTTAGGAGGCATTGTACTAGCCACTGGTATTATGGCAGGTTCGGCAGGAGCCTTCGGTTTTTATACCGTATTTAAAAGCGTATTAGGCGCTACCATCTTTGGCTTCTTATGGGGCTTAATGATCTTTAACCTCGACCGCTTCATTGTGTCGAGTAGTGGTAAAGGTGATGGTACAGATGCCATTACATGGGGGGAATTAAAAAGTGCCCTTCCTCGATTAATCCTAGCTACGTTGCTTGGCCTGATTATTTCCAAACCCTTAGAACTCAAAATTTTTGAACCAGAGATTAATTCCAAGCTTCAAGAGCTTCAACTCAAAGAATCGCAACGCAGAAAAGAGCTTACTGAAAGCATCTTTAATGCAGATATTGACAGCACCTATTCCAAAATTGATAAGCTAAAAGAGGAAGTAAAAGCGAAGTATGCGAAGCGTGATGAGCTTTCTAAACGTTTACAAGATGAAATTGCTGGTGCAGTTTCAGGTAGACCGGGAGCTGGCCCTGCCTCCAAGCGAGTAGAAGAAGCTTTGGCGCGTTTACAACAAGAGCTTGATCAGTTGGAGGAACAGAATAATGAGGAAATTGCTGAACTGAAGGAGTACATTAAAGAGCGTAAAGAAAAACGTCAGCAATCACTCGACACCAATGATGCGGCCATTGCTTCATTAGATGGGCTCATCATTCGCATGCAGTTGCTTCATGAAATTGCGCCTACCATCTCTTGGGTCATTACTTTTCTATTTTTAGCGATTGAAACCTGTCCCATCTTCTTCAAAATGATGTTGACGATAGGCCCATTCGATAAAGTGAAAAAAGAACGCGAAGATCTCATCATGTACAAAGCGCAAGTTGAGGTTGAAGCACAAGAAGCTGAAATTAAAGCGACACACGAGAAGATTCTTCAAGCACAAGAAGAGATTGCCGATCTGATTATCAGCAAGTGGAAAGCGGAACAAATCAAGAAAATTGAGGAAAACCCTGAGGTATTCTACGATACCATCGAAAAGCAACTAAAAAAATAGATTCCGATTAATGATCGATCGTATAGGCGCAAGGTTTTGCGCCTCCACATCAATCCAAATATCCATCGTACGGGCGAAAAACTTTTCGCCCATTACTCAAAAGCTAACCACACACCTTTATTATATGCTTAAAGAATTCTATTGGAGATGCGCAGGCGTTGATCCTGCAGAAGTGCAACACTGGGAGCTTAAACTCAGGCGAAAATACAGCATTTTCGGTTGGTTTGTCGTGATGAGTGGGGTAGTTGCTGCTATCTCTGGATTTCTAGCTTTTCTCACGGTATTTAAAAGCA
>JBMYQA010000353.1:0-5648 GCA_049600855.1 Flammeovirgaceae bacterium
GAACCATCAGTGATGGTTCATTCAACAATAAATCGGTACAAGTTATTATGGGTTTTAAATTTTAACGTCTGGAAAATACACACGGTACAATAATTTGACTTACAGTTACTTATTCCTAAAACAGATCAGATCATGAAAGTAAAAATTACTTTTTGCTTGCTCCTTTTATTTTTTAGCTCGGCTGCCATTGCCCAAGAAAACTTATCGCTTTCAGAGGCAATCACAACAGGCTTAGCGAATAACTTCGACATTCAAATTGAAAAGAAAAATATTGAAGTAGCAACGAATAACAACAACATCGGAGAAGCGGGTTTTTTACCCACTTTATCCCTCACGTTGAATCAAAATAATAATATCACCAACAACGAAAGTCCTAACCCTTTTGCCATTCAAGGAGATATCATTACCCGAAGTATTAACCCAATCGTTAGTGTGAACTGGACGATTTTTGATGGATTCCGCGCACGCATCACACGCGATCGGTTGCGGAACTTACAAGGTGAAACGGAGGGAAACGCTGCTATTGTGGTTCAAAATACCTTACAGTCTATTGTGCAAGGCTATTATAAAGCTGTATTGGAAAAAGAAAGACTCCATGTATTTGAAACTTCCTTGAATTTGTCGAGAGAAAAATATGCGTATGTTCAATTAAAAAAGGATTTAGGAAGTGCCGTTACCGCAGATTTACTCTTAGAAGAAGGAAATTACCTCACTGATTCAACAAATTATGTAAATCAAGTGTTAGCATACCGAGGAGCGTTACGTACACTCAATAACTTGTTGGGAATCGATGATGTAAACACGGAATATAATTTTACAGATAAACTGAGCTTTAAAGATAAGTCTTATACCATTGAAGATTTATTTCAGAAAATGTCTAGTAATAATGCGAATCTGAAGAAGCAATATTTATCTCAGAAAATTCTGCAAAATGCTACAGATTTAGCGCGTGCGAGTCTTTATCCGACTGTTTCTGTAGGTCTAAATTACTCTAATAATATAAATTCTTCCGATTTTAGCAGAACGACATTGGATGGAGCACCGCAAATTCCAATATTGGGTAGTACTGTAAATACAAGTGCAAATTTCACCATTACCTATAATTTATTTAATGGAGGTAGAATTAAGCGAGCGATTCAAAATGCGGTTATCCAAGAAGAAATTGGAAAAGTACGTATCGACAAATTAAAGTTAGAACTCCACAGAGATTTAGAAGCAGCCTTAGATTTGTATAACATTCGTATGCAACTTCGAGGGATTGCCATTAGAAATAAAAAAGCGGCTGATTTGAACCTACAAGTGAGCCAAGAACGATTCAAGAATGGAACAATTAACTCTTTTGATTATCGCACGATTCAAAACCGGTTTTTAACTTCTTCTCTCAATGAGTTACAAGCGATTTACAACCTCATTGATGCCAATGTACAGCTGATGCGATTAACTGGCGGTATAGTAGAAGAATACTAGTCTTTTCCAATCACAAATGAAGTCTACCATTTTGGTAGGCTTTTTTTATGTGCTTGTTTGAGAAGAAACTATTGAATTGATGTTTTAAGCACTTAATGACACCAAAAGGAGATAAAAATTTGGTTTAATCGAGCTTCCAGTCCAATGGTATGAAAAAACTTGAATCTGTTAACAAAAAAAGGAAATAATCCATTATATTTTTTCTTTTATTTGGCAATCCAAATATCGAAGTGATATAGACTGTAGGTTTACTCCATTTTATAGCACTTCATCAAACCTAAACATTCTTACCAACCAAATTAATATCTTATGTTAGAAAAATTGACTGAACTTTTCAACTTATCTCTTCCATACTTAATCAATTTTACCAAGGCATTAGCCATACTCATTATTGGTTTGTATGTGATTGGTGTTGTTGTAAAATTTATCAGAAAGCTATTACATCGCAATAAGATTGATGAAACCCTTCGACCGTTCTTATTAAGCCTCATCAAATGGGGTTTAACCGCAATGTTAGTCATTAGCGTTGCCGCCCAAGTTGGCATTGAAACCACTTCATTTGTAGCCGTATTAGGTGCTGCAGGCTTAGCCGTAGGATTTGCCCTTCAAGGTACATTAGCCAATTTTGCATCAGGTGTGTTACTCCTCATTTTCCGCCCTTATAAAGTAGGCGACTTGGTAGAAGCTGCAGGAAGCTTAGGTTTTGTGAAAGAAATTCAAGTATTCAATACCATCTTGGCTACACACGACAATAAAAAAGTGATTATTCCTAATGGTTCTGTTGGAGCAGGAAGTATTGTCAATTACACCGCATTAGGGAATATCCGTGTAGACCTAGTCATTGGCATCGCCTACGGCGAAGATATTCGAAAAGCCCGCGAAGTAATGGTAAAAGTAATGGAAGCGCACGACAAAGTATCTAAAGAGCCTGCTCCTTTTGTGGGTGTGTTAGAACTCGGAGATAGCTCCATAAACCTTGCGGTTCGTCCACATTGCCACCCTGATGACTACTGGGACGTTTATTTCGATATTTACGAGCAATGCAAAATCGCTCTTGATGAGGCAGGAATCGAAATTCCTTTCCCTCAAATGGATGTGCATTTGGATAAACTTGAAGGATAAGCTCACTCGTGAGCTTTACCAAACCGAACAACTATTGCGAGTCTCTTTTTTGAGACTCGCTTTTTTATTTCTCAAGCTTCCCTAACTTAGAAGTTCTATAATGCCTTTACCTATGCAACCCATCAACGTAGCCTTAATTGGATTTGGACTCGGAGGACGCATTTTTCACGCGCCGTTTATCACTCAAACTGTAGGGTTCGAATTGAAGCTCATTCAAACTTCAAATCCAAAAAATATCGCTTTAGCCCAAAAGGAATACCCAACTGCGTCCATCGTTTCAGATTATGAAGCAGTATTGGCAGATTCCTCCATACTGCTCATCGTGTTGGCGATTCCCAATCGTTTTCATTTTGACTATGCCCAAAAAGCCTTGGAAGCGGGAAAGCACGTAGTAGTCGAAAAGCCATTTACGGTTACTTCACAAGAAGCCAAGACACTCATTGAGCTGGCTCAGCAGCAACAAAAACTGCTTACGGTTCACCACAACAGAAGATGGGATAGTGATTTTCTCACCATCAAAAAAGTCATTGCCAACAATTGGCTCGGTAAGCTGGTAGAGTACGAAGCTCACTTTGACCGTTTCCGAAATTACATCAAACCGAATGCATGGAAAGAAGAACCCGAAATAGGTGGTGGAATATTATATGATTTAGGCAGTCACCTCATCGACCAAGCCCTCCAATTATTTGGTTTACCCGAAGCGGTATTTGCTGATTTAAGAGCGCAACGCGCCCAATCCGAAGTAATTGATAACTTTGAAGTCATCTTATATTATCCTCAACTAAAGGCAACGCTAAAAGCGAGTATGCTCGTCCGTCAAGATTTGCCCAAGTTTTTATTATTTGGGCAAGAAGGCACTTTTGTAAAACACGGTTCTGACCCACAAGAAGCCGATTTATTAGCCAATCAGCGACCAACTATGAAAACAAATTGGGGCCTTGAAAAAGAAGCCACTTGGGGTAGCTTGAATACCAATATGAATCACAGTCACTTTGTCGGACGTATCGAAAGTGAAGCTGGAAATTATGGCCTATTTTATCAAAACCTTTATCAAGCGATTACCAAAAATCATCCACTTGCTGTAAGTCCTGAATCAGCTAGAGTCGTCATTAAGGTGATTGAGTTAGCCATCCAAAGTCATCAATCCCGAAAGGTGATTCCATTTCGGGATTGACTGTAATCTAGACTTTTTTAAGATGCTAGTTGAAGCTTCCTAGCTTCAACTCTGCCTACATGGAGTTTCCAAACGCCACATCGTAAAGATTAAGAAGCGTATTGCTGTAAGCATCGTTAATACCCAACGGCTTTATCGTCAATTCCTCGGATGTAATCTGCTGCTCCTTCTAATTTTCCATCAGGCAATACTAAAATAGCGGCAATTCTACCAAGCACTTTTTCTTCATGAAAGGCATGTCCCAACGTCTTCAATTCAGTCCTAGTAGTGGTATCTAAGGTATTGGGTTCATGAATGATCAAATCAGGTAACCACTGATGATGGGTACGCTTTGCATTGACCGCTTCCTGCAAAGGCATATCGTGTTCAATTACATTTAAAATGGTTTGATATACGCTAGTGATGATGGTAGAGCCACCGGGAGATCCTACCACTAAATGGAGTTGACCCTCTTTCTCTAAAATGGTAGGTGTCATGGAACTGAGCATCCGCTTTTCAGGGGCAATCGCATTCGCTTCAGCGCCAACTAAGCCAAATTGATTTGGGATTCCTGGCTTGGCACTAAAATCATCCATCTCATTATTTAAAAAGAAACCCGCTCCATCTACCAACACTTTACAACCGAAATAACTGTTTAATGTCGTGGTAATTGATACCGCATTTCCGTCTTTATCCACAATTGAAAAGTGGGTAGTCTCCACACTTTCAATCACCTCTACTTTTCCCTCTTTTATTTCGGAAGAAGCCGTTTTTGCATCCATCGCAATTGACTCCATGCGCTTGTTGATATATGCCGGGTCAAGCAACATTTGCTGAGGGACTTCATAAAAGTCGGGATCACCCAAATGGGTTGCACGATCTGCATAGACTCTTCGCTGCACTTCCGTCATGGCATGAATCGCTGCTGTTGAATTATGTCCATAACTTTTCAAATCAAACCCTTCGATTCCTTTCATCAGTTGGATTAAGGCAATTCCTCCACTTGATGGAGGTGGCATGGAGATGACTCGGTAATTTTTGTAATCTCCCACTACAGGTGTCCGCCATACTGATCGGTATTGATTGAGGTCATCCTGCGTCATCAACCCACGTCCTTTTTCCATTTCCTTTAAAATCAGTTCCGCAGTTTTGCCTTCATAAAACCCAGCTCTTCCTTCATCACGAATGCGCGCTAATGTGGTGATTAAATCTGTATGGAAAATGGTATCTCCTGCGAGCCACTCGTTTGCCTTTACCACATAGGGTGTATCCACATTTACTTCAATAAATTGATCTCGAAAACGATTTAACTGAAAGGCCATTGCTTCTGTAAGTACCACACCCGCTTTTGCAATATCGATGCTTGGTTGTACCAACTCATTAAACGGCAAACTACCGTATTTAGCATGCAAGGTAACCATGCCATCTACCGATCCAGGCACACCAGCAGCCCAATGCCCTAGTAAGCTTTTCCCTTTAATCACCTCTCCATCCTCATTCAAAAACATATCTCGACTGGATTTTAATGGTGCTTTTTCCCTAAAATCTAAGGCTGCCGTTTCTCCTGACTTGGTTCGGATTACCGCAAAACCACCGCCACCAATATTACCCGCTCGAGGATACACTACGGCTAAAGCAAACTGTACCGCAATGGCAGCATCTACGGCATTCCCCCCTTTCTTCAAAATGGCTACACCAGCTTCTGAGGCAAGTGGATGAGCAGTAACGACCATTCCATTTTCGGCAATTACCCCACGCGCAGGCGCTTTTTGAGGTGGAGTTGGAACATTACAAGAAACAAAAAATAATACAAATGATAAGATTAAATAATAAAAGGATACGTGGTAAATTCGTGTCATGCTCTTGAGCTTACGGTTGATTTTTTTGAAATGTGGCATAAAGCTAC
>JBMYQA010000354.1:0-5620 GCA_049600855.1 Flammeovirgaceae bacterium
CATATTTATGGCGCAGTATTCTATATGGCAACTGGATTTCATGGATTTCATGTTATCATTGGAACAATATTTTTAGCGGTATGTTTAGCTAGAGCTAAAAAAGGACATTTTACAAAAGATCATCATTTTGGATTCAATACTTGGTCAATTCGAGCCAACAGCTCATCGTAATGATAACGCGTTAAGGTATCACTCGTTCTTGAAGCATTGCGTTTAATTAATGATTGTATCTTCTTTAATTCTCCTCTGGCAATCGGACGAATGTCTGATTGACTCACATCAATAGGCGTATAGCCCACAAAAGAACGGAATGCGCTCGGCACAGGTCGTTGCTCAGACTTCATCAATGACTCTAAACCTTCGATATAAGCACGCTGTAAGTTCCTGCGATAAGTGTCTACTTTTTTACCTTGACTGGTTTCTGTCCAAATGCCCGCTCTAAGATCGTCCATCATGGCAAGAACAGAATACGCTTCATTTCCATTTAGCGTTTCGTTTTCTAACATGCGAGCTAACCTGCTGAATGATAATAAGTTACCTAAAACTCTTGCTTGCCCTCCACGAATGCGATTCACAATACCAGCCGACTCAATTTTATTTAGGATATCGCGTTCAATCATCCAATCTGGGGTGTTAAACGCTTGGTCGATTAAGAATTTTACAGCACGCTCTTGGCGATCTTTCGCAATGTGTGTAAATACTGCCCCTTCTTGATCATAGGTTTTATTATCCACGTAAACGCCTCCAACGTTGGTGGCTACATGCCCCATGTAACGATTCCACTGTGAAATGACCGCTCTATATAATTCTTGTAAATCATCGTAATTGGCACCATCTGCTTTTGTCCACTCAATGAGGTTGGGCAAAATGCGTTTGAGGTTGGCAATGCCATAGTCGCTTGCTTTCATCGCATCATCCCCTAAATCTTCGGTTTGTGAACTTGGATCAAGCGGTTGAATCATTTGCTGACCAAAGCGATACATTTTATCGTCTTCATGTTCTTTTATCCAGGCATGCAAGGTTTTCTTCTCTTCTTCAGATGACTTGGCATCGAGTATTGGACGGTAGCCCCATTTGATGGAATGTTTGTCATAGATACCAATACCAGGCATTAAAGCTACGCCTTTGTCTTCTGGTTGTGCTACATAATTGAAACGAGCATAGTCCATAATAGAAGGTGCTGTTCCCATCTCTTTAGTAAAGGTCGCTGAGCGCAAGGAATCAACAGGGTATGACGAGCTAGCGCCCATGTTGTGTGGTAAACCCAAGGTGTGACCAACTTCATGGGCCGATACAAAACGAATGCATTCTCCCATCACCTCATCATCAAACTTTAGTTTTCGAGCATCAGGATTAATGGCTGCTGTTTGTACAAAATACCAGTTACGCAGTAAATTCATCACATTATGATACCACAAAATATCACTTTCAATGATTTCACCAGAGCGCGGATCGTGTACGTGAGGGCCTTGCGCATTTTGGATGGGTGTGGTAATGTATCGAATCACAGAATAGCGAACGTCCTCAGGATTAAACTCAGGGTCTTCTTCTTTGGATGGTGGATCTTTGGCAATGATGGCATTTTTAAATCCTGCCGCTTCAAACGCTACTTGCCAATCTTCAATGCCTTGCTTGAGGTATTTTCTCCACTTCATAGGCGTTGCTGGGTCAATGTAGTAGACAATAGGTTTGATGGGTTCTACTAATTCGCCACGTCTGAATGCTTCTGGATCTTTAGGTTCTAATCTCCAACGGGTAATGTAAGTCTTACGTTTCGCTTTTTGTTCATCCAAACCATAATCGTATTGCGAAACGGAGAAGTATCCGACTCTGCGGTCAAACTCACGAGGCATCATGGGTTCTTCGGGCAATAACACAAAGGATTGACTCATCTCTAAGGATAAGGTATTGGTTAAGGAGTTTGCAGGAAGTTGGGTTGCACTGTAGGTGAGTACATGGCGAACTTCTACATTCATTGGGTAGCTGCTCATGCGCATAATCATGCTACGTTGGCTATCTAATCTCCTTACGCCAAATCGTCTGCGTTGACTCGAACTCAATGGGCCAATCATGGCAACATCTGAAGTGAATAGCTTGGTTACATCCACTACGCTGCTTGTAGAATCTTTGCTGTAAGCTGCAATATTGAATGCACTAATGATGGGTTCGAAATTGTTGTTTCGTACTGATTCATAGATGGGTAAATTTTCATCGGCTACACTATTGTGTGATACCGAACGTAGTAATAGTTTATCGCCGTGTTTTTGCCATCTAATGACCTGCTGCGGGCGCGACTTCATGCCGGCACCACCAAAGTTGAGGTTCTGGATTGTTCCAGCAATTCTGCTGACCAACAAGATTTCTCGTTCTAGCAAAGAGTCTGGAATTTCAAAGTAAAATTTCCCCTTTACTTCGTGGGTACTGAAAAGCCCCTCATCAGATTTGGCATCCTTAGTAATAACCTTATCATAAGGCTTAGGGCCTTTTTTGCGCATAGGAGGTTTTTTGGTCGGAGCTTTGGTGGGTGCCGTTACTGCCCCTTTGCCTTTTTTCTTCTTCTTATCTTTTTGGGCAAAAGAAGCTGGATGCCCAATCAAAAAGCAGGTGAATACCATCACCAATACTTTGAAGTAGCGTTTTTTCATAAGATTGTTGTTTAAGTAATATGGTTATTCAGTACTAATAAATAGCTACTGACAGTAGTTCCGTATTTTGGAATACTTAGTTAAGTTTCAAGTCAATCGATCTGTTTGGAGTTTGTTTAGTTCTTTGTGAGAGGCTAATTGTTGACAGCAGGTTAAAACCTAACGCTGCTGCTGTGATTTAGACTGACAATATTAGGTAAAAAAAAGGGGAGATTTTGACCGTACATGTAAAAGTCGGCATCTTGACTCAATCTTTTGAAGTGGATTTGGGGAGGGTAATTAAAAAGGTAGTGCCTTTGTCAGAGGTATTCTCCACTTCCATCGTGCCTTGATGATGTTCAATCACTCCGTAAGAAATTGACAACCCTAAACCTGTGCCTTTGCCGACCTCTTTAGTCGTAAAAAATGGGTCGAAAATTTTTGGAAGAATGTCTGGCGGAATGCCCGAACCAGAATCTTTAATTCGAATTTCGAGTGTATTCGCTAATGATTTGGTGATGATTTCAATCGTTCCTTTCTCAGCAATCGCATCAATCGCATTATTAATCAGGTTCATAAACACCTGATTGAGCTGACTGAAATAACAGTAAATCGGCTGTAAATTTGGATCATAATCCTTCATAATTTGGATATGATCCTTGTATTTATGTCTTAAGATGACCAAGCACGAATCAATTCCTTCGTGGAGATTAGACAAGGTTAATTGGGCTTGCGTAGATCGGGAAAAGTTTTGTAACCCTTTCACGATTTCTGCTGTGCGTTGAGCGCCCATTTCAATATCCTCAACCAAGTTAGCCACTTCTTCTTTGGTTTCCTCAAAGGAAATTTGCTTTTCGAGGGAAGCAATTTTCGCTAGTTTTTTCTGAATGTCTTTGGTGTCACTTAAGTCTTTAAGTTCCTCATAGTGTTTGAGAATTCTTGCTAAATCTTGTAAGGCTAATCGAATGCTTTGGGCTCCACCGGTAACAAAGTTGATCGGGTTATTAATTTCATGTGCAATACCTGCCGTCATTTGCCCAAGGCTCGCCATTTTCTCTGATTGAATCAGTTTTGCTTGGGCTTCTTTTAAGGCTTTTAAGCTTTTTTGTTCTTGCATCAGCATTTTCTCAATCTCTCTTTTTGCTTGTTCAAGATTCGTATTAATGATTTTTAGTTCTTCCGTACTTTGCACCAATTCCTCTTCCGAAACCGTGAGGTACTGATTTTTTTGTGCCAATATCTGATTTTTCTCTTCAATTTCTTTAGTACGCACTTTTACCTTTTCTTCGAGTTCTTGATTGATATTTTGTAGTTTGGTAGAAAGCAATTCTGCTTGATGAAATGTAGTGACAAACTGTTTAGACAGTACCATGGCTTTGGCAATAATGAGGATGACAATGCCATAAGAAACTAATTCCACCGATTCAATCACATTGGCTCCAAGTAAAATATCGTGAATGGCAAAAATGACAAAGATAAACGCAGCGCTTGCGAGTAAAATGGAGCCATTGCGATTTCGCTGTATGGCGTTTACAAAACCATAAATGAGCAAGACGAAAACGGCTAATGCATAATATCGGTAATAGGGAATGAGCTGAGAGTAGAAGTCTGCAGGAGTGATTAAGCAACAGATACTTGTGCTTATACCAATGGCGATGATGATATTGGTCAGCTTTTTAGGGAATTCAGCTGGAAAAACACTCCTTGTGAACAATAATGAAGTAGGAACTGATAAATAAAATGAAAACACATCCATTCGAATGCGCCAAAACCACGAAAGATTGGGGAAAAAATCTAGAATAATCATCTGATCCGACGATAACAGTCGGAGGGCAATTGTGAGACAAAATAAAGCAAAGTACAAATAAGATCGGTTTTGCCGTCTTAAATAAAATAATCCCAAATGGTAGCATAAGAAAGCTAAAGCGATACCTGTAATCAGTACCGTTTGCATGGTAATGCGGTAGCGCTGAGTGCTCAATGCTGTTTCTGTACCAAGGTAAATCGACTCCCAAAGTCCGCCAACTCGGTAATGAAAATTAGCCATCTGAATGCGCAGGATAATGTCTGACTCTTGACTGTGAATTGGAATAATATGAGATTTGGAATGGGGAATAGTAGCATCTCGACTAGTTCCTGCTTGCCCTACCGTGGACACCAAATGTTCATTCACATATATTCGACAGGCATTAGACGCATCTGTCACTTTTAGGGCTAGCCCTTGATGATTTTCAGGTAATTTTAATTTAATCGCATAAGTTCCAAATCCTTTTCCTGGAAGTGCTTTACCATCCCACACTTGTCCATACCAAGCCATGGGAACGGGTAAAAAATGTTGGGGAGATTGCAACCGTTCACTGGCTTCTTCATAACTTAAGTATTGTTCAAACTGAAAACACCATTCCCCATCTAAGGCAATAGCTCCTTGTTCTTCAAAGTGATAAGATTCCAGATTGGCTTCGCCTTTTACCACTACTTGTGCAATACCAGTAGTGTGAAGGAGGAGGAAGCAACATAGTGAAAGCAAGGCTGTTTTCATTGCTATGCAAGTTTGTGGTAGTAATCGTGAGACTCCAAGCATAGCTAAGGTAAACAAATATAATGAAATGTGCGGAAGCTTATGAAGTGGAAAAAAGAGGTTGCCTCCATAAGATCGCAGTGTTGCCCGACTCACTGTTATAAATCATAAATTGCGATGTAGGATGCCACATCGCCTCCAATGTATAGTTTGTCGTGTTTTTCTATAATGGAGCCAGCTTCCATGACTGTGGTTCCTTTGGTATCATAAAGTGCTTGAATAACGTTTCCTTGTTCATTGATCTCTAAAATCATCCCAAACCTTTCAGCTTTAGGCTGTATAAAGTTTGGCAAGCCATATACGAACTTTTTCAGTCCAGCTTTCGCGTGAATTTCGTCTAATTGGTCATTTCTTTTTGTGGTAAACCCAAGCCAGAAGTTTCCGTTTTCTCGTCTAGTAATATTGTTCGGAAAGCCCG
>JBMYQA010000355.1:0-5618 GCA_049600855.1 Flammeovirgaceae bacterium
AAAAAGCCCGCCCTCCTCAAGGAAGAGAGCCGGCAAAACAAAAACCACAAAAAATACAAACTTTAAACTCTTGTTAAGGATATTTAAAGAAACTCTTAATATCTTATTTTAAAAGCGACTGCAAATATAATATTTCAAGGATAAATTCCAAATGAAGCAATCACTAGATTAATCTTATTTAATCCTTTCGTTTAGGATCATTACAAAGGTAATTGAATTCAATTAACTATCAAATAATTATGAATGAAGTCAATTGCTTTTTTTGAATATCAACACTTATTAAGAACTTACTGTCAATATTAACAACTAATGTTTAAATTTCAAACATTAAAATGCTATATTTGTATAATTTTTGATTAAATAGTGAACTTCCTCTTATGGAAAATGCAATAATTTCTTCTATTGCTTCTATTTAAGAAGTAAGAAAACCATTTTCCTTTAGGCAGTATAGATTTTAGTTTAATCATAATATTAGCTTATTTTGCAAGCTAACAAAAAATACGAATTAACTTAATTTAGGGATTTGTTATCAGATTCCAAAACATAACTCATTTAATAGTTCAGATTTATCAGTTAAGAATATGACTTCAAATCACAACTACACCGAAGATAGTATTAAATCACTCGATTGGCGCGAACACATTCGGTTGAGGCCAGGGATGTACATTGGTAAGTTAGGTGATGGCTCCGCTCCTGATGATGGGGTTTATGTATTGGTGAAGGAAATTCTTGATAACAGTATTGATGAGCACATGATGGGTTTTGGTAAAAATATCGAAATCCGAATTAAAGAACACGAGGTGAGCATTCGCGACTATGGCCGTGGTATTCCTTTGGGGAAAGTGGTCGATTGTGTGTCTAAAATCAATACGGGTGGTAAATATGATTCAAGCGCTTTCCAAAAATCGGTAGGACTAAACGGTGTAGGTACCAAAGCGGTAAATGCCTTATCTCATTATTTTAAGGTGCAATCATTCCGTGAGGGCCGTACCAAAGTAGCCGAGTTTGAAATGGGTAAGCTGATTAAGGAGCATAAAGAAGGGGCTACTACAGAAAAAAACGGAACCTTAGTTACCTTCCGCCCCGATAATGACATTTTCAAAAACTATCACTATATCCCTGATTTTCTCGAAGATCAAATCTGGAATTATGCCTTCTTAAATGCAGGTTTATCCATCAACTTCAATGGACGGAAATTCTATTCGAAAAAAGGGCTTTACGACTTGCTTACCCGTAAAGTAGATGATGATAATTTACGCTATCCCATTGTTCACCTCAAAGGCGATGATATTGAACTAGCCTTAACACATACCAACCAATACGGAGAAAATTACTATTCTTTTGTAAACGGACAATATACGACACAAGGGGGGACCCATTTAGCAGCCTTCAGGGAAGCCATTGTAAAAACGGTGCGTGAGTTTTACAATAAGAACTTTGATGCTTCTGATGTTCGTCAGTCCATTGTGGCCGCCATCAGCGTAAGGGTGCAAGATCCTGTTTTTGAATCTCAAACCAAAACTAAGCTCGGTTCTACGCAAATAGCACCTGATGGCGTAACTATCCGTACCTTTATCAACGATTTTGTGAAGAAGCATTTAGATGATTTCTTACATAAAAATCAACCCATTGCCGAAGCTTTATTAAAACGTATCCAACAATCGGAGAAAGAGCGTAAAGATATTGCAGGCATTAAGAAGTTAGCACGTGAAAAGGCGAAAAAGGCCAATCTACACAACAAAAAGCTTCGGGATTGCCGCCTGCATTTGAGTGATAAAAAGATGAAAAATGAGGAAAAACGCTACGAAACTACCTTATTTATCACCGAGGGAGATTCTGCAAGTGGAAGTATTACCAAATCTAGGGATGTAGAAACACAAGCCGTATTTAGTTTGCGCGGTAAACCCTTAAATTGTTTTGGACACACCAAAAAAACAGTTTACCAAAATGAAGAATTTAACCTCTTACACCATGCATTAAACATTGAAGATGGCTTAGAGGACTTGAGGTATAACAAAGTGGTGATTGCGACCGATGCCGATGTAGATGGCATGCACATTCGTTTATTGATGCTCACCTTCTTCTTGCAGTTTTTTCCAGATTTGGTGCGTCAAGGCCACGTTTATATTTTGGAAACGCCTTTATTCCGTGTGCGAAACAAAAAGAAAACCATCTACTGTTACAGTGATGAGGAAAGGCAGCGTGCTATTCAAGAGCTTGGTGGCAAGCCTGAAATCACGCGATTTAAGGGATTGGGAGAGATTTCGCCCGATGAGTTTGGTGAATTCATTGGCGAAAACATCCGCTTAGAACCCATTATCTTGAAAAAAGAAACTTCAATTAAACAATTACTTACCTACTATATGGGTAAAAATACACCTGACCGTCAGCGGTTTATCATTGATAATTTGATGGTAGAAAAGGATTTAGCCGAGGAATTGGCGGAGGCTTAGTTTAACGCGCTTTTTTGATACCAAACGACTCGTACACTGCGCTTAAGATATTTTCTCGTACATCTGTTTTAATTAATTTGGTATTACGTGCATATGGATTGATGCGATTTGAAAGAAAGACATACACCAATTGGTTTTCAGGATCAACCCAAGTGCAGGTACCTGTAAATCCTGTATGTCCAAAAGTGGTATGGGGAGAATATTTGGAAGTAGAACCTCCATGTCCACTCAATACGGGTTTATCCCAACCAATGCCTCTCCGATTATTATTGGAGCGATACGGACGCGTATTAAATCGTTTGATGGTTCCAGTTCTTAAATAACGCTTGCCACCATAATACCCATCTTGTAAATTCATCTGCATCAAAATCGCCATATCATTGGCATTGCTAAACACCCCAGCATGCCCTCCTACTCCACCAATTAGCGCTGCTCCAGGATCATGCACCCGACCGTGTACCAAGCCCTTTCGATAATCTGAATCGTATTCTGTTGGCGCAATGCTTCGTTGGCTGATTCCTTTCTTTAATGGGAGGTATCGCATTGTACTCAAGCCTAGTGGCTTGTAAAATTGACTTTCTACATAGTGATCTAGCCGCTGGCCTGTTTGTTTCTCTAAGGTCCACTTTAACAAATAAAAGCCGATATCACTGTATCGGTAAGAATAAGGTCGATAAATGTTTCGACGTTTTCTCAAATCATAGTCGTAGGTCCATTTCTTTACTGAATCGGGTAAGGTCTTTAGCCCAAATAATGTTTTTGTGATTTCGATCGGATACTTTTCAGAGCGGGTTTTGGAAAAATAGCCAGCTTTATACCCCGAACCACTTTCATCCATCAGCCAAGCAAAAAGTGGAATAAAGCTTGGTAAACCAGCTTGGTGTGTCAAAATCTCCTTGTAGACTAAATTACCCTTATTTGTCTCTTTGGTATCTGATAAATAATCTGAGACTTTCTTATTTAAGTCAAACTTTCCATAGCCTTCTAATTTCATCAGTGCTTGTAAGGTGGCACAGACTTTAGTCAGCGAAGCCACATCGTAGATGGTTTCTAGAGTTGTTTTACTTACTTTACTGTAGGATGTATATCCATATGCCTTTTCAAAAACCACAATGCCATCTTTAGCCACTAACACTTGACAACCAGGCATTGCATCATCTTTAATGGCTTGATTAACGATACTATCTACTTTATTGGTGAGGAAGTCACTGTTGATGCCTACTGCTTCTGGAAAGCTGTATTGTAAACGTCTCAAATCTAATCCTACAGCTCCTAGCCCTGCTTTAATTTTACTGGAAGCGCTAACGGGTAGTTTTGCCTGATTCTTAATCGCTCCAAATAATACTTGCGGTACTGCTTTTTGCATCAGCGCATCTTTTTCATAAGCGCATACCAAATGACGTGAATTCTCAAAATACTTTAGGCTATATGGATTGCCAAATACCACTACAACTACGGTAGTTTCTTTCTCTAAGCGTTTAATAAATTCTAAAGTATTCGCATGCAAACCATACTTTCTCCCTCTACTGTTATTCATGCCCATCACGCCCACTACGACTACTTTCTTCTTTTTAACTTTATTCAAGATGTTTTGATAAGTTGTTAAGGATGAGCCTTTGCTACTAATTACATGGTTTTCGAATGGCGCATATTTGGAAAGGTAACGTTGAAAAACATTCGTTCGTTTGGTCCCAATAGCTACAGAAGCAAAGCTTAAACTATCAATCATTTGAAAGGGCAGTAAATTATTCGCATTCTTCACCATGGTAACGGCTTGTTCGTATAGTTGCGCTTTTACCAATAAGGCTTGGTTGGAATTCAACTCTTTAAATAAACCTTTTGTTTCAATCGGTTTAAACCGATCCAATCCTACAAAATACTTGGCTCGAAGAATTTTCTTTACCCGCTGATTAATCTCGTCCCAAGTGATTTTACCATCCTCAATTGCTTTCTTAATTGCCTTTACTCCTGTGGGTACATTCTCCGAAAAAAGTAACACATCATTACCAGCCAATAATGCTTTTGCATCCACTTCACCAGCGGCAAAATACTTGGCTACGCCTTGCATACTTAAGGCATCGGTAAAAATCAACCCGTTAAACCCAAGGCTATCTTTTAACAAGCCATTCACCACTTTAGGCGAAAGTGTAGTGGCCAAATTTTTAGTACTATCTAAAGCAGGAATATACAAATGAGCCACCATCATACTCATGATGCTATCCGCAATTAATCGCTTGAAGGGATACAGTTCAATACTGTCTAAACGAGCCTTGTTATGCTTAATAATGGGTAAGGTCAGGTGAGAGTCTTTATCGGTATCGCCATGTCCTGGAAAATGTTTGGCATTGGCAATTACGCCATGATCTTGCATGCCCTTCGCATAGGCAATGCCTTTACGCGCCACATTTTCTTTATTTTCTCCAAAAGAACGCGTTCCAATTACTGGGTTTCTTGGGTTTACATTCACATCTACTACTGGTGCAAAATTTACATGTACCCCAAGTCGCTTACATTGCCGGGCAATCTCTTTGCCCATTTCGTAGATGTATTGATCATCGTGAATTGCACCAAGTGTCATTTGTCTAGGATAGCTAATGGTGCTATCTAAGCGCATGCCTAATCCCCATTCTGCATCCATCGAGATTAATAAAGGTACTTTCGCTTTAGATTGGTAACGATTTGTCAAATTCGCTTGTCGTACTGGCCCCCCTTGCATAAAAATTAACCCACCAATGTGATGCTTCGTCACCAAGTTTTGGATAGTACGCACATGCGCAGCGTCTTTATTCGAATAGGCCGCTACCATAAACAGTTGCCCAATTCGCTCGTCTTCACTTAAAGATTGAAATGTTTTTTCAACCCAAGCTTCTTGAGCTTTATTGCTTTGCTGGCCCTGAATTGTTGTTACACCTAGTAAAATGTGAAATACCGATAGTAAAAGTATCTTTTTAAAAGTCATTTGGTTTACAAATAATGTAGTTAGCGCTATTAACTTACTTAAATTTATGCTAGGTTAATTGGTCGAACCTCCATTGCTTATCATCAAACTACACGAACTTTTAAAAAATGTTTCAGAAGAAAAAGGTTTAGAAGGTTGGGTAGCGGCAAAGATCACAAAAGCAAGTGACTATTTGAGTTCTGTATTTCATTACATGGAATACGAAA
>JBMYQA010000356.1:0-5613 GCA_049600855.1 Flammeovirgaceae bacterium
GATCATGGTGCTGTATTGATCTTGCTCCATAGCTACTTTCAGATAGCTATTATCCTTATTACGATCTTGATATTGAAGCGCATTTTGAATCAGATTTTCAAACAATACCGCAATCAACTTGCGATCTGCACGATGCTGAACTTCTTCTTTTGACGAAATGCTAAACGATATGGAATCTGAAAAGCCATGTAACCGATCCCAAATGGATTGGATGAGTTGATTGAGGTTTACCACTTCAAGTTTAATTTTTGTGGTTCGAATTTCATGCGTTTGGAGTAATTTATTAAGTAAGCTTCCCATTTGCTGCGCGGTTCCTTCCAACATATTCATGTACTTTAAACCAAGCTCGTCTTTCACTTCCATCCGTCCTAAATAGCACAAACCGAGTAGGCGGGCAATAGGTCCTTTTAAATCATGAGCCGAGCGATAGGTGAAGTGATCTACTTGTTTGTGCGCTTTTAAGAGCTCTTGATAAGCACGTTGCAATTCAATGGTTCGTTTCTGAACTTTAGATTCTAGCTCCAAGTTCATGCTACGCAATTGATTATTTTGTTGCTCAATCACTTCTTGATTACGTTGAATTTCAATATTCTTTTTTTCTATTTCATTCTTCTGAACGAATAGGTTTTTATTTTGTGCTTCAATCTCATCTCGTTGTGCTAAAATTTCCTCTTGCTGCTGTTCGAGTTGCTGATTTTGATTAACTACTCGTTTATTCGTTGCTTCTACGCGTTCTTTTGCACTGCGCAAATCTTTTGTTCGCTCAAGCACTTTCGCCTCTAGCGCATTTCGTTGTTCCTTAATGGTATGCACTCGAACCTTGTGCGCAATTACGCCTAATGTGATAATCAGCACGAGACTACCTAAAACAAACCACCATTGTGCCCAGTATGGCCGATTAATGGAAAAGGTAAATTGAGCGGGCTCTTCACTCCAGATCCCATCGTTATTACTTGCCCAAACTTTAAACGTATAAGTACCATATTGCAAATTGGTATAAATCGCCTTTCGCTCATCCGTAAATAACAACACTTCATCAAAGCCTTCCAATTTATAGCGATAGTGTACCTTATCAGGTGCCAATAAACTTAAGCCCGCATATTCGAAAACCAATCGTTTTGTAGATGCGTTGAGCAGCAATTCGTTCACTAAGTGCTTTGGGGTATTATCTGCTGAAAAAGCAGTAATTTTAACATAAGGGGGCACTTGATTGATTTTATCATTTTTGGGATGAATCACAGAAACGCCATCAAGCGTAGGAAACCACAATGTCCCATCAGTCGCTTTTAACGAGCTTGTTGCTGCCGTACATTCTGACTGGCTCATGCCATCTTGCTTATCATAACGCTGCCAATGTATAGCCGTACGATTTCCCGCAGCATATGCATTCAGCGATTCTTTAGCTACCTTAATTACTCCTGTACTTGATGACATCCAAAAGAAACCATAATCATCTTCCAGAATATCGTATACCGTTTTACTTGGCAAACCTTGTTCCTCTTGAATATTGACAAATTTTTTACCGTCAAAACGGCTAATACCATCTTTAGTGGCTAACCAAACAATCCCAGCAGCATCAATGTGGATGTTAAAAATCAAATTACTCGGAAGTCCATCCGACACGGTGTATTGTTCGATACTCAAATCAGGATGAACTATATTTAGCCCTCCATTATTGGTGGCAACCAGTAGTTGTTGCTGTTGGCTTTCTACGATATCCATGATAAAATCATCAGAAAGGCCCCTCGTGTTCATGTTTACCAGTTGAAACGCTAAATCGTGATCAATTTTCACTAAACCTCCTTTTTTGGTTCCAACCCAAATATTTCCTTGGCTATCTTCTAACAACACACGTATTTGCTCATTAGGGAAACCATTTTGATGTGTGTAATGGATGCTTTTTCCATCGGGCATTATTAGGATTAGCCCATAATAAGTGGCAATCCAAACTCTCGCCTGACGGTCTTTTAATAAGGCATAAATACGTCCACTCGGAAGTTTAGTAGTTAATGAGAGCGTAGATACTTTTCCATCTTGAATGACATGAATCTCATTGTTAATTCCTCCTACCCAAAATACTCCAGGTTCTATTTCAGCAACCACACTGACTCCTTTAGCTGTCAAGCCTTCTGCCTCCCCGTAGTTGTCAAATTTACCTTCAGCTAATTGTACCAACCCTCCTCGATAGGTGCTCAGCCATAAACTCCCTTCCCGATCAAAAGTCATATCTGTAATTTCATCATCAGGAAGCCCATTTTCTTCCTGTAGCCACTCATAGTGTTTTTCTTTTGTAATGCGGCACAAGCCTTTTATGGTTGCAACGAGCAGGTCGCCTTTGGCATTCTCAATCACACGATACGTCCACAAACCATCAAAAGCTGGGTATTTTTTAACCTGATGATGTTGAATGGAAAACAAGCCTTTCGAATGACAAACCCATAACTTGCCATTACTCCCTCCATTGATTCGGTATAAAAACGGCTCATGCAGGCCTAGTGTCTCCCATTTCCCATGTTCATATTTACTCAATCCCTTGCCTTCAGTAGCCACCCAAATCGCCCCTTTTTCATCTTGATGGATGTCGTTAATATTCACCTCCGTTACTCCCTCAAATTGCACACTTCTCAATGCCTGATTTTCTAAAAAATATAGCCCTTTGCGGGTACCTAACCACACGCGATTATGGAGTGAATCGATACAAAACGAATGAACCTGCAAACTTTCTACCTCTTCGGATATGCTCACTAGGGTATCTCGCTGCACTTGTAATAAGCCATCCTGATTCGTACCAATCCATACTTCTTGATTTGCATGCACTACTAACTTCGAAAAACGATTACTTTGCAGCTTTTTTCCATTCCGTTTGTTCAATGTGTGGAAGACATGTCCATCGAACCGAATGAGACCATCGTAGCTCGACATCCAGATGTAACCATCAGCACCTTGAACCACTTCTAGCAACGTACTCGAAGGCAAACCATCATCCGTAGTCCAATTACGCATAATAAAATGCGATAATTTTTTTTCGGGATTAAAAAAAGAGGGGTTTAGTTGTTGGGAAAAAATGGCATTAGAGCCCATGAGCATGAAGCATATGACTCCGAAAAAATAGTTAAAACTTCGATATCGTATTGAGTTGACCAAGCGTGTGAAAGCTACAAATCATGAGACTTATGGGACTTAATGGAAACAATCGCTCGAATCAAAATATGTAGGTACTTTTCAAAAACACAACTGTTCCTTATTTACAAATTTAAAAAAAGTCAAAGAATTTTGTTGATCAATAAACTATTGAATCACGTTTTTGGTTAATAGTCTGTTAGTCTATTACAGTGAAATGGTGTTTTCTAATTGGCTTTCTACCCTATTTCCAACTGTACAACACACAAGTTAAGTTATTTATAATCAAAGCATTATACAAGCATAAAGACTTGTTTGAACTTTTTTGTGTACAGATTGATTTATAAGTTAACTAGATTGCATTAATTTTGCGTTCTAATTTGAAGTCGGATTTACAAACTTTAATTATTAAAATAATGAGCAAAGCATTAGTAGTAACAGAGGAGAACTTTGAGGCAGAAGTATTGAACTCTGATGTGCCTGTATTAGTAGATTTTTGGGCAACTTGGTGTGGGCCTTGTTTGGCTATGGCTCCAGTAGTAGATGCCGTTGCAGATAAATTTCAGGGTAAAGCCAAAGTAGTAAAAATTGATGTGGACGAAAACCGCGCAATTGCTGGACAATTTGGTGTACGTAGCATCCCTACTTTTGCAGTCTTCAAAGGAGGTGAAGTAGTGAATAAAATGATTGGTGGCATGCCTATCCAAAAGTTAGAAGAAGCTCTTAAAGGAGCAGGCATTGAAGCCTAATTGATAGTTCAGAAAATAATTAAGCCTTATGAATCACTTCATAAGGCTTTCTTTTTTGAATGCTCCAATCATTTTGTAATGTAAGCATTCAAATGAGGATCTATCTGCTGAAAAATCAACTTGAACCATTCGGTATAGTGGTTTGGGTTTTCAGCAATATCCGTTTTTATAGCAGATATTGACCGATACTTATAGTCGGAAACCTCCGCTGGATTGATGTTCGGTTTTCCTTTGTAACGCCCAAAGAATACATGGTCGTATTCATGCTCTGTAAGTCCCTTATCTAACTCTGCATAATAAGAAAAGGCAAACACTTCGAAGAGGTCACAATCAAAGCCCATTTCCTCAACTAACCGCCTATGTGCCGCTTCTTCAACGGTTTCGTGGGGCATCGGATGGCTACAACAGGTATTCGTCCACAAACCGCCTGAGTGGTATTTATGCTCAGCACGTTGATGGATCAATAATTCATTGTGCTCATTAAAGACAAAAACAGAAAAGGCACGATGCAACTTCCCTTCCCGATGAGCCTGCATTTTTTCCATAGTTCCAATTGCATTGTCCTGCTCATCTACCAATATCACTTGATTGTAATCCATATTGCTTCACCATGATGGGAAATTCCCGCAAAAAATAAATTTGAAAAATAATTTGTAAAGGTAAGGCATATCCTTACGTTTTTTATCAATGTTCCGTAAATACCTGTAAACACTCCTAGTTAATAACGTGTACTGAAAAGGATTGTTTATAGAACGATGATGCTCCGCAGCTATTTTCGTGTTAAAAAATCGTGAAAACGCCCCAAGCTTATTCCACTGCTTCCTCTTCTTGGTAATTGGATGGCGCTGTTCCCATGAGTCGAACCAATACCGTGGCTTCAGGTAATTGCGAAAGAATTACTTTTACCAATACCAATAACGGCATAGAAAGAATCATTCCTGTAATTCCCCACAAATAGCCCCAAAATAGGAGACCAAGCAGTACGGTGATGGTATTTAACGAAAGTTGCTCCCCCATCAATTTAGGTTCTACAATATTCCCCATCGTAATTTGAACCGAAAATAAAGCGAGCAACAAAAAACCTAAGCTACTGAATGAATCTAGCATCACCATTCCTAAAAGCAAAGGAGGGATAGTAGCGATGATGGAGCCAAAAGTTGGAATAAAATTGAGGATGAAAGCTAAAAATCCCCAAAAAAGGGCGAACTCAATCTCAAAAAACAGGCAAATTAGCCAATACCCCAATCCCGTGAGAAAGCTAATCAACACCTTTACTTTCATATAGGTTACGACCGATTGTTTTACTTGCTCAAAAGCCTGCAAAATGCGCATCCTTTTGCTGCCTTCTTCCAAATAATGTAGGTATTGCTCATATTTTAAAATCCCACTCAGCAACACAATAAAATAGAGCAAAGTCATAAAAAATAAACCTGTAAAGTTTCCCACAACCCCAACCACCGAATTGTAGGAACTCACTAACCAATCTACAGAAAAAAGAGGTTCTACTTTTTCAATCATATCTGCCGAAGTAATCACATCTTTCAGAATCTCTTCCATACCCGGAAGTTGATGGAGCCAATTCAACACCTGTGTTAACTTCACTTCTATTTGCCCTAATAATTCTTCTTTTTTCTTCACGAGTCGTTGACCCGTACGGTAAAATATAAGCCCAGCCAAACTTAAGGCTCCCAATGAAGGGATGCCAATCCCCAATAAACTGACTAAAAATGGAATTTGTTTTCGC
>JBMYQA010000357.1:0-5583 GCA_049600855.1 Flammeovirgaceae bacterium
ATTGATATTGCAAAAGCCCGTGGCAGCCAAGTGACAAATCAGATTCGGGTGCCGAAAGAGGCAAATGAAAATGGCGCACCTAAGAAACCTAAAAAGGGAGTAGAAGAAGAAAGTTAGCATTACTTTGATACGAAAGAGCCGTTTAAGATGAAACTCATTTTAAACGGCTCTTTTATTGGGAAATCAATTATGCTACACCCAATTTTCTTCAATCAGCACATTATTAGTTCTTCTGGGGCTATTTCCAAGTAAAACATCTGCCAAGGCCACAGAAATTTGTCCATCAAATAGCTTATCCAACCAGAAAAACTCTCCGGAAGGGTTCACTTCTAGGAAAACATAGCGATTGTCTGGCGTGACAATGACATCCGCTGCTCCATAATTGAGTGCGAGTCGATCCATCAGCTGTAAGATTTTTGCCTGAATGCTTTCGGGTAGCTCATATTTTTGCCAATCGTTAATCATCTCATTGCCCTGTCTACGCCAATCTGTCTTAGCTAATTCCGATGCATTCGAATCAATTGCTGCTGTAAATACTTGATTACCAACAATAGTAATACGGAGTTCTACCTGCTTTTCGATTTTCTCTTGGAAGGTCATGGGGCACAATTCAAGTCCTTCCAAGTTTTCTAAATGTTCTTCCGTTAGCTCATTGGTAAATACTACATTTTCTTCATCTCCCTCATACACGGCAAAAGCATGTTGCATCTTAGTGATTAAAGGTGCATTTACTTTCTTGTAAAAGGCCAATACTTCCTCCGCATCGTTGGTGAAAAGCGTTTTTGGAATTTCCAATCCAACTTCGGCGGCAAGTTGGAGCTGGAGTTGCTTATTTTCGGTGTACCTAATTTTTTGATAAGGATCGATCGAAAACTTTCCCAAACTGCCCAACATGCCTGCATACGTCCTTCTGGATTCTTCTACTGATGCTTTGTAAAGCTGTTCTTCAAGGTCTTTTGGAATGTTTTTGCCTACACGTAACCTTCTGTACCAAACCGCATCTATGGTATTTAGGTCAATTTCAAAGGTAGAAGACTTCAGCTTGAGCGATCGTTTTCCAGCGACATACTCTGCCGACATCATTGTTTCAACGGGATATAAATCTGTATCAAAACGGTAAACAGTTCCTCCTTTTGCTTGAATGGCAGATGACACAAGTTCTACACTGTTGTTATCTTCACTCCATGTAATTATTAAGATGTTCATATTAATCTTGTTGTATGTTGTCGTAAATGGCCTGTGCAATGGCTTTGGAGATGGGTAAATCAAGTTCATTTTCTAGCATGCCCCATTCTCCTACTGGATTTACTTCTAAAAAAATGTATTCCTGATCAGGCGTTTGGATTAAATCAATCGCGCCAAATTGAAGGTTCAATTTATTCATGAATAAGGTTAATTGCTGTTGGATGTGTATGGGTAAGTGAGCCTTTTTCCAGCGCGTTTCTCCAATTTTAACCATTCGCCAATCTACTTGCCCTTCTTCACTGCCTGAAGCATCAATGGCACCCACAAAGAATTTCCCAGCAACATAGATTACCCTTAACTCTTGTGCCTTGGCGATTTCTTGTTGAAATACCATCGGACAATATTGGAGCGAATCCAATTCTTCAAGATGTTCTTCTTCAACACGATAGGTATGCATCGACATACTTGAACGCCCCATACCATAACTGGTTTGTGCATTCATTTTAGTGATGATGCTACTTTGGTTGTGGTAAAAGGAAATGGCTGTTTCCGTATCGTTGGTAATGCGTGTGGTGGGAATCTTTAAACCAGACTGAACAGCTAATTTCAGTTGGAGCATTTTATTATTGCCCTGCTGAACAGTAGCTAAGCGATCGAACCAAAATGCATGATCAAGTAGGTTAAGAAGATCTTTAATGACTGTTTGTGATTCTTTGATGCATATTTCTCTAAATACTTCTTCAATGTCTTCATCAATTTTCGGATGCCAGATTCTACGTAACCAAACGGCTGCAACATCATCTAAGGATACTACTTCTGAAGCAGTTTCTAAGGTGGCTTTTAAGCCATGTTCATCAATGGAAACAATTAATTTCAGCTCTTGAGGAAATAAGTCTGTATTTACTCGGATGGGGTGTAAACCTAGATTGGTTAGTGCATCTTGAACGCGATCTATGGTAAAATAATCTCCACTGTGTGTGAGTAAGAGGACTTTCATAAAAGGAATGAGAAAGGGCTAATAAATAAAAAAGTGCCTACTATATTAGTAGACACCATTAACTTTATAGAAATGAACCATTAATGGGTTTCGTAGTCGTCACCATCAGAAGGGTATTTCATTGTAACATCATAAGGAGGCCAAACACCACCCTTTACATTTTTTTGGCTATCTTTTTTTACTTGTTTTTCTAAAAATTTAGCAAAAAAAGGCTTTTTCGTCTTTTTCATAGTAATGCTTTTAATAGTTGATTAAAGATTTAATGCTTGCAAAAATAGAATAACCTTGCAGAAGATCAAGGAAAGTCGATACTTTGTTAATGAAATTAAATGTTTTTGTGATGAGCGGTATTTGCGATTTATTTAACGCATGCGATTAGCGAATCACTTTTTTATGAGGTTTAACTCCTACAATCTTGTCATCAACTGTTTTACCATCCTATTTTTCCATTCCAAAAAATCACCTTCTTGAATGTGCTTGCGCGCTTTGCGTACTAACCAAAGGTAAAAAGTCAGGTTATGAACAGAAGCGATTTGTGCCGATAAATATTCTTTAGCGGCAAACAAATGGCGCACATAAGCCTTAGAATAAAAGGTGCTCACATAGCCTCCTAAGGTTTCATCAATCGGACTATGATCATTCTTCCATTTGGCATTTTTCATATTCATGATTCCTTGGGTGGTGAATAACATGCCATTTCGAGCATTACGAGTTGGCATCACACAATCAAACATATCCACGCCAAGTGCAATGCATTCGAGAATATTGGCAGGTGTACCAACGCCCATCAAATAGCGCGGTTTATCTTTGGGTAAGATGCCACATACCAATTCCGTAGTTTCGTACATCTCTTCGTGAGGTTCACCAACCGATAGTCCGCCAATGGCATTCCCTTCTCGCTCAAAACTAGCAATCGTTTCGGCAGATTGAATCCGTAAATCTTTATAAACACTACCTTGAACAATGGGAAATAAGGCTTGACTATACCCATATTTACTGGGCGTATTATCCATTTGATCACAACAACGCTTTAACCAACGGTGGGTCATCTCCATGGATTGTTTGGCATAGTTGTAATCGCAAGGGTAGGGGGGACATTCATCAAATGCCATGATGATGTCTCCGCCAATAGATTTCTGAATGTCTATGGCTCTTTCAGGGCTAAAAAAGTGTTTGGAACCATCAATGTGAGAGGTAAACGTCACACCTTCCTCTTTGATTTTTCGATTTTCGGCGAGAGAATACACTTGATACCCCCCGCTATCGGTTAAAATTGGACGATCCCAGCCATTAAATTGGTGTAAGCCTCCTGCGGCTTCTAGTATTTCTAAGCCCGGTCTGAGGTAAAGGTGATACGTATTACCCAGAATGATTTCAGCATTGATGTCATTTTTAAGCTCGCGTTGATGCACCGCTTTTACCGTTCCCGCAGTACCTACAGGCATGAAAATCGGAGTCTGGATATTGCCATGATCTGTTGTAATTTCTCCTAATCGGGCAGCAGTTTGCGTATCGGTATGTTTTAATTTAAAATCCAAGGCGATTTTTATTTTTTTATGAGGGGCAAAGATAAGATAAATTCTTGTCAAGAAAATCGTAAATTGAACGTTAGGATATTAAACGTAAGTTTTACGAATGATGATGAAGGAATTTGTACATGTAAAAACTCTTTACTTATTTTAGACGATGAAGTTTATATTAGGAAACTGCTAACTTTTCCATGTTTTCTGTCATCATTGCCACTACTGTTAAAATTCAATTTTTAAGCGGCTCGAACTGTATATGTTAACCTCCGAATCCCGAAGAAAATTTTTAGAAAAACTTGGACTAGCTAGCCTTGGTTTGGTAGCCTGTAGCTCATTTTCGGGAGAAAGTGTTAAAAAGGCATTTATACGCCCTAAAGCCCTAAAAGAAGGGGATACCATAGGTGTTATCGCTCCTGCTGGTTACGTATACGATAAAACGAGCATCGCGGAGTTTGAAAAAATTCTGGCTAAAAAGGGATTTAAAGTGGTGTTTGGAAATACCATCTATTCGCAATACGGCTATTTTTCAGGATCTGACGAGTTTAGAGCACGAGAAGTCAATAGCATGTTTGAAAACCCACAGATTGATGGCATCATTGCCATGCGTGGCGGCTGGGGCTGTGCGCGCATTTTGGATCAATTGGATTATAAAATGATTGCTAAAAACCCAAAAGTGCTGATGGGTTACAGTGACATTACCGCGCTGCTGATTGGCATTTTTGCCAAAACCCGAATGATTACGTTTCACGGTTTGATGGGCTATTCTACTTGGGATCATTTTTCTACCAGCTATTTCGACCGCATTGTCATGGAAGGCAAACAAGTGATTTTCCAAGTACCTAAAGACGATACAGATCATTTGACCATTACGACAGGAAAGACCAAAGGAAGACTGGTTGGAGGGAACCTAACGGTATTGAGCAGCATGGTGGGAAGCGAATTTCTACCAGAATGGGAAGATAAGATTCTTTTCATTGAAGAAATTGGCGAAGAACCTTACCGTGTAGATCGGATGTTGACTCAGCTGAAATTATCGGGTATTTTGAATCGTGTGAAGGGAATCATATTCGGAAAATGCAGGCGTTGTGATGCGGAGTTTCCCGATCGGGCACTGACCCTTGAGCAAGTACTCGAAGAAAACTTCAAAGATTTAAAAATACCTGCTTTTTATGGAACCGCTATTGGGCACATCCAACAAAAATTTACCTTCCCGATAGGCATTGAAGTGGAAATGGATGCCGACACAGGCATCATCCGCCAATTAGAATCTGCCGTAGTGCAATCCTAGAAACAAGTACGGGCGAAAAACCTTTCGCCCAAAAAACCTTTCGCCCATAAAAACTTTTCACCCAAGAAACCGTTCGCCCGAAAACCTCCTTCCCAAATCAGAAAATCTCAAGAATCTTTCATTCTTCATTTTACTGACTATTTTAGCAAATCTATTAAAGTTTAGCAGGAAGGTGCTGCCAATTAAATGATCGAATTTGAGTTGATTTTATGAGATTACCTACCCGATATAAGAACGCCATCAAATTATTATCTGAGAAACAGAAAGAGGAAATTATTTTTAAGGTATCGCGTTTATTTCCAGAAGCTTACGAATACATTGAATACGAGTTTACGGATACTTACGATCTATACATAAAATGCCAGCAAGATATTGATGAGTTGATGAACTTTACACCTCAGCGGCGTTACATTCAATCCGATATTGCCGATGCAATTAACCAAAGCACAAAGCGCGTAGTTGCATTTTATAAAGAGACTAAAAGCGTTCGGTTAGAAATTGCCATGTTGATTTACATCATGAAATTCCTCATGCAAGTTTTGAACATCAGGGTTTAGCCCAGTTGATGGAACTTTTGAAGGGTCTTT
>JBMYQA010000358.1:0-5580 GCA_049600855.1 Flammeovirgaceae bacterium
GCCATATCAATCCATTTGATGTACCACCCAAATTTTTATGCCACTTCAATGAGTTTTACAATTTTTTTGAGCTGTTCTGCTCTAGAATATTTTTCAGTATTTATAGATGCGCAATGAATGTTTCGCGTTGTTTTAAATTCGTGATACAAATCTCGAAGCACTTCAGCCAATTCATTTGAGTTTTTCACCACATAACCGCCTTGCGTTTCTTCCAATAAATCAGCTTGTAGCTGTTGACTTTCAGAATCAAATTCTCGAATTAAAAAATATTGCCTTTTCAACTGCATCGCTTCTTCATCTTCCTGATAGCACAATAATACTTTTCGTTTCAGTGCTACATAATCAAAGATTTTAGTGCCTAAAATAGAATAATCATTAAATAATAAGAAGAGGTTGTTATGTGCTAATTTTTGTAACAACTGCAGATTAGGCATCCGTTTTTCAATTGTGACCCATGCTTTTAACTGTGGAAACTGATTCGCAATGAGTTTTTTAATCTCTAATTCCGCAGAAGTTCCATAAAAGTTGATGCGAAGCTCAATAGCCTTATCTTGAATCAATTGGTTGCATACACGCAAAAAACTTTCCAATGGATGCCAATCGTAGACTGTTCCTACAAAAGCAATACTCATACAAGTTTCATTTTGCTGAATATGCTTTACCTGATCAATGTTTTCTGGGTCATATCCGTTGGGTACTATATGGTAGGTTTTCCCTTTAACCAAACTCGCAATTTGCTTTTGCACAAAAGAGGATACCGTAATGATTCCTTTTACATGACGCAAACACTTACGCTCCCAATAGCTATCCCATTGTTGGAATAACTTATTTTTTTCACGGCTTTTATCTTGTACCCAAGGGTCGCGATAATCTGCATACCAAGGAAGCTGAAACTGTTTGCTTAATTTAGAAGCGTACTTGAATAAAATAAAGGGATCGCCTGTAGCAATAATGACATCGACTTGATTCGATTTGAGGTAATCGCGTGCCGCAAAGTATAATTGAACCTTTGGGCCAATCGCATACATCCATTGTGCAAATTCATAAAAACCGCTAATGGCCTTACGAATGAGTTGATACTTTGTCGTACCATACTTCAGCATGATCCGATTTGCCAAGTTGGGTTGATAAGGAGTTCGAATAATGGTTCCATATTCACTTTCCTCTACAATATTCTCTGTTGACTTACTTGGAGCAATGTAATCCAAGTGATTTTGATAGTTATTCTCCCATTGTCGTGTAACCACAATAGGATATATTCCATAATGGTGCAAATACTTGTACCACGCATAAGGCCGTAATCCTCCTACAGATACATAGGGAGGGAAGTCATAAGCTAAAATTAGAACTCTTTTCATGCTAAAACCTGAGAAATCACTTCTTCTTGGCGTTCCCAATTGTAATACGCTTGTGCAGCCTTACAATCTTTGATAAATCGCTGACGATCTAGCAAACTCATTTTTCGAAACGCTTCAACAATTTTATGAAGGTCATTTTCTACCAGTATGCCTATGTTAAACTGATCAAATACTTTTTTAGATTCCAAGCTATTTGATGCAATAATAGGAATCGTTGAATGAATGTATTCAAAAAGCTTATTGGGAGAGGCCATCTTTTTACTGAGGTTAAAATCCTCCAATAAGCTTACGCCAAAATCGCTCCCTTTGGTATATTTGGGTAATTCGCTGAGCGGAACCATACCCAAAAACTTCACGCGTGCTTCTAAATTATTTTCCTGCACAAAGTGCTCCAAATTGCTTCTGAGGGTACCATCGCCAACAATCACTAATTTAAATCGTTCTTCTACGTGTTGCATAACTTGCACGAGCAAATGTAATCCTCTTCCCTCGTTTAAGCGCCCTTGATAGATCGCTATTACATCCTGGTCAGTCCAAGAAAATTGTTCCCGATAATCAATTTTACCATCTGGATTATCCGTCTTTCGAGGCAAATTCATGAGCACTTTTCCATTGGGAATCGTATACCGTTGCTGAAAGTAATCAAGTATGGAGCCATTTACAGTAAAAAAGGTACTGGTAAAGGGCACAAGTCTTTTTTCTATTTTCTTTCCATGAGCCCGCATAAACGCAATGAATAGCGAAAATATAATTCCTTTTACCCCTTGTATATTCCTTGGAAAGAACTGATTAATCGTTTCCGTATAAATTTCGTGGGAATCATAAACTAATTGAGCATTCAAGGCTTTTGCGAGGCGATATGCGGGGTATAATGTTGGAAGGTCATTCGCCCAAATGATATCGTAATTGACTGCTTGCTGTTTAACGATACGCTCAAAAAAATTAAACTCATAGCAAAAAAAAGTATGCTTCAAGAGCTTTACCCTTTTGGTCATTTCATGCTTTACCGGAAATAGCTTTACCCGATCATTAAACAAGGCTTGATCTTGTTCACGATTTCCATCAATGTAATACAAATCTACTTGAGCAGTTTGGCTTAAGGTCGTAATGACCTTAATGACACGGTAATCGTGCTGAATTGGATTATTCAACAGCACTGCTACTTTTTTATGCATGATTTATCGTTTTTGCAGCCATAATGTATTGCCAACTTTTTGAAGCATCTGGCTGTTGAAGTATGCCCTCACGCATGAGTAATTGCACACTATCATCGATGAGCTCTTGGGTAGCTTTTTGTTTTAACCAGCTACTTGGTGCTTGAAAACCTTTCTTATCTTTTCGATAAACAATTTCTTTGGGCACTATATCTTCCATGCTTTTCCTCAAGATGTATTTGGTCCAACTGGAATTAATTTTCAACTGATTGGGCAAAGAAAAGGCAAACTCTACCAAGCGATGAGATAAGTACGGTAATCTCACCTCCCGCGAATGTGCCATGGCATTTCGGTCAGAAAACCGAAGTAACTTTCCTAATCCATATTTAAACGTATCGGAATACAAAAAAGGATTTAGTTTAAATATTGGCTTAAATGGAGAAGCTTGCCTTTTAAACTGACCGATAAAGTCTTTCGATAAATCAGGAGCGATATTCCCCATACGAAATGGACGAGTCATATTAGCTAAAGAAACGTAAAGTATCGGAAAGTTTGCTCTCAGATAGAATGATTTTGGTAAATAAGGCGATTGATCAAAGAAACTTTCAATGGCTGCTAGTTCTCTTTTAAAGCTTGGGCGATCTGTACGGTATAATTCGTCTAAAAAGGGCATAAAATACGTAAAGTAGCCAGCTAAGGTCTCATCGGCTCCCTGCCCATCGAGCAGCACCGTTACCCCTTTCTCTTTAGCCAATTTCATCACTTCCCATTGAGCTATAATACTCGTAGAGCCAAAGGGTTCTTCTTGATGATGAAAGATTTGATCGAGCTCATCAATAATTTGGGAAGACTTGGGAAAGCAAAAGTTAGTATTGAATGTATGCGCTTTTCGTAGAATCTCTACAAAGTGACCTTCATCGTAGTTTTTATCGTTAAAACGTGCGGTGAAGGTATTTAATTCAGCATTAGGAAATAAGGTTTTAATACTCGCCAGTACAGAGGAAGAATCCACTCCTCCAGATAATGAAGAACCGACTTTTACATCGGAACGCATGCGTGTTTTCACCGACTCATAAAATAATTCTTGAAAACGCGCTACTGCCTCTTGCACTGAGATTTCAATTTGATGATTGGGGTTTATGTCCCAATATTGCCAAATTTTAAATGAATTGCTGTTGAGGTCAACTAACAAACAATGTGCAGGAGGTAATTGATAAATCTCTTCGTAAAATGTTTCTGCTTTATCGTAAGGATTTTCAATTACATCAAACACCAAGTACCTGTACAACATGCTATGCGATACCTTTTTCGGGATATCTATGGCAAAAATCGCCTTCATTTCTGAGGCAAACACAAATTGCTCTTGATCTTTAAAATAATAGAAAGGCTTTTCGCCAAAGCGATCTCTGACACAAAAGATGGTTTGTTCCTCTTGGTCGTAAATGGCAAAGGCAAACATCCCATCTAACTGTTCCAAACAGGCATGCCCCCAAAAGTGATAGGCCGCTAACAACACTTCCGTATCACTATCGGTACGAAAGCTGGCTCCTTTTGCTTCCAACTCTACTTTAAGTTCTAAGTAATTATAGATTTCCCCATTATAGGTAATGACGTAGCGATCCAAATAATGCATGGGTTGCTTCCCGTTCTGCGATAAATCAATAATCGAAAGCCGTCTATGTCCAAAAGCTAATCCACTGTCTGGTTTCACCCAATGTCCTTCCCCATCTGGCCCGCGATGGATGAGCGTATCCGTCATTGCCTGAATCGATGAGCGTAATTCATCAGCATGAGTGTTTCTCCAAATACCTGCTATTCCACACATAAAACCAATTTTACTTGTTAAAGTAATCCTTAATTTTTTGTCCCAGTCTTTCCAAAATACCTCCCATGCGTAAGCCATTGTTATTTAATTTGGCTACCCATTCGTATTCCATGTAATGTTGAAAGTTGCCTTGAGGGGGCTTTTGGAAAATACCCGCGACTAATAAGGTATCCCATCCCCACAAAAATTTCAAACAATACCATAAGGCTTGAGAAGATAAGGCCACATCGCATTGCTCGTAGGCATGTGCTTGCCTTTGTAAGCCTTCACTAAATGAAAACGACAGGGCATAATCATAGTCAGTAACGTAAAAAACACAGGCTGGTAATGATTTTAATTTACCTGGATTGTTCAATTTCAATGATTTTTCTTTAAAATCTTCGGATACTGCTTTTAAATCCTCTAATGGAATGGACGAAGGACTAGTCAGTTGAGGCGCTTGAATAATGGCTTCAAACGCTTGTTCGTAGCGTTCAATAGCGATTTTAGAATCAATCGCCGTATTGTAAGCCCAAGTATCATCTGGATAAAGCACGACAGGTTTTGCAATGTTCAAACTCGATATGTACTCGTAAATGCTAGAAATACGATTTACGCCTTCGTTCATGTAGAAATTATCTTCATGGCAAAACCAAACATAGCTTGCAAAAGGAATGACATAACGGGGTTGTAATAGTTCAAGCTGTAATTTTATTTCCGCCAACTTTTCATTTGCATGCCGCTTGTGACTTTCTTTATCTGCTTTATTTCCGATCCAATTTGCGTAAGAGAATTGTGTAAATAGTACATCTACCTCACCAATCTGTTGCCGAAGTTCTTCTAACTCACTTCGGGTAATTACACAATCATTTAGATTTACAAAAGTGAGTTCTGGCGTTTTAATGGTGAGGTAAGAGTCAATGTGGTTGTCTTCTTTTCCTAAAATTACTTGAATATCAGGGGTAATGGTTACCCATTGCATTTCGGGTAATTCAATGACTGCTTTAAATCCTTGTTTCTTACAAAAATTAACGACTTTTTTATCTTGGGTTTCTTGAAATAAAATGGTAATCTGCTGCTTTGCTTCAGCTGGAATCTTACTAATATTTGGCGGAAAAAAGTGATCAGGATGCTCATGAGAAAACCAAATATGAGTAATATCCTTGAAATCTTCGTAAGTGAATGATGAAGGTACCATGTGTGCCCAAGCATCATTAAATACCCGACCTTCTATCCAAGGATCTGTGATTAGCGCAAAATCTTT
>JBMYQA010000359.1:0-5556 GCA_049600855.1 Flammeovirgaceae bacterium
ACTTTAAAGCGAATTCTTCTTTTAATATACATAATGTAGCCCGTTTTATTCGAAACAGATTTTAATGAGGTAAGCAAAATAAATACGCATTTTTACTCACTGGATTAATCTAGGAATAAAAAGTTTGATATACTTATGAAAGCGTTATTTTTCGAATAATTTCTTATAAACTGAGGCTCTCGATAATTCAATCACATCGCTTGGTTTCATATTTCCCAGCTCAAGCCCTTCAATGCCTACTCTCACCAAACGCAGTGTAGGAAAGCCCAATTTTGCTGTCATTTTCCGAACTTGCCGATTCTTGCCTTCCGTTAGGATAAGGCTCAACCACGAATCGGGCACTGTTTTACGAAATCGGATGGGCGGTTCGCGAGGTGGCAATTGCGGATCAGCAATCCACGAAGCCCTTGCAGGTTTTGTACGAAAATCTTTTTTATTGATTCGTATCGTAAACCCTGCTTTAAATTTCGGAATAATGGATGCGTCAGGAGCACCTTCTACTTGCACGTAATAAGTCCGCTCATGGTTAAACTTCGGACTAAGTAATTTGTGGTTTAACGTAGTATCATTCGTAAGTAATAATAAACCTTCACTGTCCATATCTAATCTACCTACTGGATAAACGTCTTTTGGAAATGGATAAAGCTGCCCTAAAGTTGGCCGACCGTGTTCATCCTTGAATTGGGGCAGCATGCCAAATGGTTTATAAATAATATAATAGTTGAATTCGCTCATGAAAATTCCTATATTTACTAAAGCTACAAACAGTTAATCAACTGATTTACAAACTAATATACCTTTTTCATATCAAATAAGTATACTAAAAAATGAAAGATAAATCACACTTCAAGAGAAAGCAAACGGAAGTTATGCACTTTGATTTAGAAAAATGATCATTTCTTGCTAACTTTCGCAAGTTGTGTTTTTTATTGACAACCAAGCTTATCTATTTTTATTTTAACATGGCTACAAGTATAGAAGATGAATTCATTTCGAAAAAGCCAAACTACGTAAGAAGTCTGCCAAACGATTTACCATCAGGATTAGTAGTTTTTTTAGTCGCACTCCCTTTGTGTTTGGGGATTGCCTTAGCTTCTGGCGCCCCTCCATTTGCTGGAATCATTTCAGGTGTTATCGGTGGGATTGTCGTAGGTTTTCTTAGCGACTCACCACTTGGCGTAAGTGGCCCTGCTGCGGGTTTAGCAGTGATTGTAGCCGATGCTGTTCTGGAACTAGGTTTCGAGGTTTTTCTGCTCACTGTTGTGTTAGCTGGTATCATACAATTTGTTCTTGGTTTAATTAGGGCAGGAATTATTGGTTATTATTTCCCCTCCTCGGTCATTCAAGGCATGTTGGCTGGTATTGGACTCATCCTAATTCTTAAGCAAATTCCGCATGCACTTGGTAGAGATACTGACTTCGAAGGAGATTTTAATTTCCTTCAGCAAGGTGATGAAAACACCTTTACAGCGATTCTTCATGCCTTTGAAAATTACAACGAAGGTGCCGTAATTATTACCATCATCTCTTTCATTGTACTCTTTACATGGGATGGCATTATTGTGAAGCGCGTCCCCTTTCTCAAAATTGTTCCAGGCGCGTTACTTGTGGTCATTGTTGGAGCCTTTACAAATTACCTTTTCTGGACACAACCCGCACTTACCGAATACGCCTTACAAAATACCAGTATAGATAATCAAGGAAATGATCACTTGGTGAATATTCCAGTATCTACGAGTTTTGATCATTTTTTGAGCTTTTTCACCTTCCCAGACTTTTCAGGACTGACAGATATTGACGTTTGGTTCACAGGCATTACGATTGCAATTATAGCCAGTCTCGAAACTTTGCTTTGTGTAGAAGCTACGGATAAATTAGACCCATTAAAGCGAGTAACACCTACCAATAGGGAATTGCGTGCCCAAGGCATTGGGAACTTTATTTCTGGAATGATTGGTGGCTTGCCCGTTACTCAGGTTATTGTGCGTAGTTCGGCAAATATTAGCGCAGGGGGTAAAACCAAAGTATCGGCTATATTTCATGGCGTTTTATTACTATTATGCGTTTATTTCATCTCCGATTACCTCAACTTTATTCCGCTAGCGAGCCTAGCTGTTATTCTCCTTTTCGTCGGTTATAAGCTTGCGCGCATCTCATTATTTGTTAATATGTACAAAAAGGGCTGGACGCAGTTCATCCCTTTTGTGGTCACCATTGTTGCCATTGTATTTACTGATTTATTAACAGGAATCTCGATAGGCATGGGGGTTGCCATCTTCTACATCCTCCAATCCAATTACCGCACGCCTTTCTATTTTCAGAAAGAAGAGCATCATGAAGGAGACAACCTTACTATTAAACTCTCTGAAGAAGTTTCCTTCCTCAATAAAGCCAGTATCATGATTATGTTGGAAGAAGTTCCTAAGAATTCTACCATTACCTTAGATGGAAGCAATTCTAATATGATTGATTTGGATGTCATTGAAATCATCGAAAATTTCATTACTCATGCCCCACTAAAAAACATTACCGTTAATGTGGTCAATATCCCCGGCATACAGCAGGCGGAAATTGAACGAAGAGCCCGTTACGATTCAGAACTGGATATTGATACAGGTGCATTTAGAGATAATTCAGGGAATTAATTTTTGCTACAGTTAACCGCATGTAAAAAGGCTTGAAGATCACAAAATCTTTGAGCCTTTTCGCTTTACTAAAAATGAAAACACCGGCATAAGCATCTGTTCAAAAAGATTACGGTATTTAATGCTGTAATTATGATTAGGTACTTAAAAGAGCCTTAAAGCTTGTTGACGATTATGGCAATTCTTTCTAAATTGCCTCAGTCAATCTTTAATCAATTTTGAAACTGAAAATTACTATGGAAGCAGCAATTCAAGAAAAGGTAGATTTGTGGTTGAATGGAAGTTATGACGATGAAACTAAAGCCGAAATCAGAAGGTTGATGGATCATGATGAAGAAGCGCTAATAGACAGTTTCTACAAAGATTTAGAATTTGGAACAGGCGGATTGCGGGGCATCATGGGAGTGGGTTCTAACAAAATGAATCGCTATACCGTAGGCTCTGCGACACAAGGATTAGCCAATTACCTCATCCAAACCTATCCTGAAGAGCAGATAAAGGTGGCTATCGCTCATGACAGCCGAAACCGTAGCGATTACTTTGCCGAAGTAAGTGCGAAAGTATTCGCAGCAAATGGCATTAAAGTGTATATGTTTGATGAATTACGCCCCACTCCTGAGCTCTCCTTTGCCATTCGCCATTTAGATTGCCACAGCGGTATCGTCATCACCGCTTCACACAATCCCAAAGAATATAATGGATACAAGGCTTACTGGAATGACGGCGGTCAAGTGATTCCCCCTCACGATGTCAATATCATTGCAGAAGTAAAACGCATTAATTCCATTGATGAAGTGAAGTTTGAAGGCAATGAAGAATTGATTGAAAAAATTGGAGATGAAGTCGATCAAGCCTATTTAGCGGTACTGAAAAAGCTTTCCGTTTCGCCAGAAGCCATTGCAGCTCAACACGATTTAAAAATTTTATACACTTCTATTCATGGTACTGGAATTACCTTAGTACCTGAAGTGTTAAAAAAGTTTGGTTTTACCAATATCAACATTGTTGAAGAGCAAGCCGAACCGAATGGCAACTTTCCCACAGTGGTCTATCCAAACCCTGAAGAAGAAGAAGCCTTATCCATTGCCTTAAAAAAAGCCAAAGAAATTGATGCAGACATCTTATTGGGCACTGATCCTGATTCAGATCGTGTAGGCATTGCCATTAAAGATATGAATGGCGAATGGGTATTGCTTAACGGAAATCAAACGGCTACCTTATTATTTAATTATGTCCTTCAGGCACGAAAAGAAAAGGGTTTAAATCAGCCTAACGACTTTGTGGCCAAAACGGTGGTTACTTCTGACATCATCATGCACCTTGCTGCCGCTAATGATGCCGCTTGTTTTGAAACACTTACCGGGTTTAAATACATTGCCGAACTCATTCGAGAAAAGGAAGGAGAAATGAACTTTATTGTAGGGGGTGAAGAGAGTTATGGCTACTTAATTGGTGATGATGTGCGCGACAAAGATGCGATTGCTTCTGTGGCACTCATTTGTGAAATGGCAGCTTATGCCAAACACAAAGGGCAATCACTTCATGACATGCTCGTTGACTTATACATTCAGTATGGTTATTACAAAGAAAAGTTGATTTCCATTAAGCGTGAAGGCCGAAAAGGTGCAGAAGAAATTCAGGAAATGATGGCAAATTTGCGGGCCAATCCTCCCAAAACACTCAATGGTTCTGAGGTCGTAGAAATGCGAGACATTAAAGCAGGCAAAACGACGAATCTAAAAACTGGAGAAACCCAAGCCATTCACCTTCCTTCATCGAATGTGCTCCAGTTTATTACCGCTGAAGGGAGTAAAATTTCTGCGCGACCATCTGGTACGGAACCCAAAATTAAATTTTACTTCAGTGTAAAAGGCAAACTGGAAAAGGCTGCTGATTTTGAAAAAGTAGGCAACGAGCTCGATCAGTTTATTGACGGGATCATTAAAGATTTGAATTTGGCATAATCACCGATTGAAATTAAAAATAATCTTAGAGGGCTTGTTTCATTCCGAAGCAAGCCCTCTATTTTTATGCTTCACACGTACATTTGTCCGTTCATCCAACACACCAGCTATGAAAATAAACCATTCGTGATAAACACTATTGTTGTGAGTTTTTGCCTCATTTTTGCCAACATTCATACGATCGTCAATTCATCACTGACAAAAAAATAAGTCCTACTTTGAGAATAAGTAGCATGAAGTGCTATAAAAATTAGGGTACTTACTGCCAATTTAGCTTCGTTAGGTGTTGATTTAGAGTTAGGAAAGTTCTAATTTTCCAATTTGCAATGCAGCATGTTCATGTATGATAAAGCAGTGCAAACTTTACTTACGAACGATTCACAAATTTTAATCAAAGAGAAATTTTAACCTTTTTTGAGTAACTTCGGAACTTCCGTTGCAAATGGTTTAATTTTAAAACTGAAAATCGATGAAAAAGCAATTTCTAAATACCTTGTTGATTGCTCTTGTTGGGGTAGTACTTGTAGCCTGTGGTGGTAACGAAAATCAGAATACAAACACGGATACAACAACTGTTGAAACGAATAGCACTAAAAGTAAAGCTGATACGCGTAAAGTTGTAAAAGCATATTTGGAATTAAAAGATGCATTAGTGGCTTCAGATGTGAACCAAGCTAGAATTTCAGCAAAAAAGCTCTCAGGCAAAGCCTTTGGGGATGTGAGAAGCATGTCAGAATCTTTATATGCTACTGATGACCTGAAAGAACAACGTGATTTATTTAACAAAATCTCTATTGCTGTTTATGATGATTTGAAAGCAACTAATAGTACTCCAATAACGTTATACAAGCAATTCTGTCCAATGGCATTTGATAATAAAGGTGCTTTTTGGTTAAGTGAAGAAGAGGTAATTAAAAACCCGTACTTTGGTGATGAAATGATGAATT
>JBMYQA010000360.1:0-5550 GCA_049600855.1 Flammeovirgaceae bacterium
GTTCCAAAATAATCAGCTGAAAAATTATTGGCACTTTTCCCCTTCAATATCCTACGATTCATATTGTAGTAGTACCGAACGCCACCCCACATCCTTGTCCTGAGCAAATCATCACCATTCGCCTTTAACGCTCCGCCTACATTCCACGACCAAGCAGGTTTCCATTTATGTTCAAAAGCCAAACGAATAAACTCTATGCCTACGGTATCCGTTTTCCAATCATTTAATGCATACAATACTGGACGAAGCATATCGATTTTAAACATGCTCAATTCTTCTTCGTTAGCCTGAATCACATAATTGTAACTATTTTTCAACTTTTGAAACGTTGCGGCATCCATATGCTCTTCTGTGGTATCTGTGGCTACCTCTTGACTAAAGCTCAGACTAGCCATACTTATCCCCCACAGCAGTAGGCAGTATCTACAAAAATACCTCAAGTTGATTTGTGTTTTCATGGAATAATGATTTTACCAAAAGATGTGTGGATTTCAATGTGAGAAACTTGTGATTTATCCCCTTTCTTAAATTCCATTTTGGAACTACTGGATTTTTTTAGATTTTTTTCTTGTTCGGGGGGTAATAATAAATCGCCGTAAGTGCTCGATAACTGTATGAAAGCTTGGTTCCAATCTAGTCGATTTAACGTAACATCCGCTTTATTTGCCATTACTTTGCAGCGGGTAATCCGAGTGGAATAACTGATGATCACATCGCCTAAAACAGAATTGAGTTCGACATCACCAGCAACATTAGAAAGTGTGGTCATGGTATGATTACTATCGGTATAGAGGCTCCCTGCAAAATCGTTCACGGTTAAATCCCCGAAATAGCTTTTTACAGATGCATTGCCACTGTACTGATCCAATATGATATTGCCATACTTTGTATTGAGGTGTAAATCACCAGCCAAATTCTTCAGGCTGGTATTGCCATAATTATTTTTCAGCGTGAGTTTACTCTTTTTGGGTAGCCAAATTTCATATTCTACCTTTTGAATGCCCTCTACTTGATGAGTTCCTTTCGGAATCGCGAAGTAGTTTTTGATGTGAATGACACCTTTACGCTTTTCCAAAATATAGCGTTGATACGCTAATTCTTTTGTCGCAATTTCCTTTGTTGGTGCTTTGGAAATTTGCTTCAAGGTTACCTTCACACTAGACTTATCCCAACCATAAACCGTAACCTTTGCTTTTTCTCCTTCCACCTTTACTTCTTCTCTGGCACTCCAATCAAATTGCTTTTCAATGGTTTTTGAGATGACTTGTACCGTAATACGCTGTGCAAAAACGCATTGCAAGCCTATGATTTGTGCTAAAAATATGGGAATGATTAGTTTCTTCTTCATCTTTTTGCTGTTCAACAACCGTTGAATGTTAAATAAAGGTTTGCATTAATTGCTTACCCAATTGTGTTTTTCGTTTTTCTAATCGTACTAAATACTGCATGAGTTGAGGCGCTTCTTGATGCTCTTGAATGGCTTTCATCAATTCTTGCCGATCAGATTCTAGTTGGACATACTCGGCTAATAACAACTGAAACCCTTCTTGTTTACATTGAATTTCAAAAGTGCGGCAGTTCGCCTTAATGAAGCTCAGCACTTCATCCTGAGCATGTAGTAACGCTACGGTTGACATATCCTGTGTCGCTACTTCGATTGTCTGCTCTGCATAAGTGATTGTAACCTCTTCAGAGGATGGCAATTGGCTTCGGAAAAATAAACCCAGCACGATTACCACACTTGCAGCCACGCCCCATATCGGCCAAGTCAAACGTTTACGATGAGGTTCTGGGGTAACTTCTTCCATAATCTGCTCAAACATTCCTTTTGTCTCAACGGCTTTCTCAGGAAGTTCAGCGATGGCCTCTTGCAAGGTATTGTAGTTTTGCTCAGTGGGATGTTCGTGCGCTAACTCTTGTTCAATGGCATCCCACAATCCGTCAGGAGCTTTTCGATTGTTAAGCTGCTCAATGGCTTTATTTAGGTGTTGTTTTCCTGTTTCCATAAGCGTTAATGGTAAAGTTCCTTTAAATACTTCTGTAATAATCGCTTTGCATGATAGAGTTGAGATTTAGAAGTACCAGAAGAAATGCCTAACATTTCACTAACTTCTTTGTGCGTATAACCCTCTACTTCAATCAGCACAAACACATTTCGATAACCTGTAGCAAGTCGGGCAATAGCTTTTGCCAAATATTCGCCTGTGAGATTATCATCCCAATGAATGGCATGGTTTCCAAGCACTGCATCTGCTTCTTCAATCGGCGCGTGGTATTTCAGCCTTTTCTGCTTGTTAATTGCAGTACGAATCGCAATTGTCCGTAACCACGTCCACAATGAAGACTTCCCTTGATAGGAATTGATTCCCTTAAACGCTTTAATAAAGGTTTCTTGAAGTGCATCGGTTGACTCCGCTTCATCAATAAGCATTCGGCAAAGCAACGTATAGAGTCCATCTTTATATCGTTCAAATAAGGTGCGTTGTGCGAGGCGGTCTTGTTTGACACAAGCTGCTGCCAATTGCTTATCTAGTTGATACCGATCTTTGGGCCGTTGCTGCTCCTCCACGTTTTTATATGGATTGATTGCGATTAGTTTCACTGTTTTCGAAAGTGTTTACACTTGATAGTGAAGCTGGTGGTAGGAAAGGTTGTATGTGAAGGCATTTTTTTTTTCAAAAAGTTATTCGTAGAGCTTGTTAAACTGACTCTACGAATAACCCATATCATTTAAGAAGGCCCCGCTGTTCCGCCACAAGTTTCTTCGCAAACGGCATCGCAACACGCTTGACAACAACTTTCGCAACAACTCGTACAGCACTCGCTAAAGCAATCTGACCAACAATCTTGTGTCTTTCGCAAGCCTTGTGCAGGATTTTTGGGCATTGCTGCCGACACAAAAGGAATTAGGGAAATTACCCCAAGCATCGCAGCGCCCAATAGCGGAAGGTAGGCCAAGCTGGTATAAGATTCAGCTACTTCAGGCTGTTCGGCCAATTGCCGAATGTGTGATTCTGGCGCTAGCATCATGGTGGAAGCTAAGGCATACTGAGAAGTTTTTTGATGCATTCTTCCCCACCAAGTTTCTTTCAACACCCTGCCTTTCGCCAAAATTCGCAGACTCAGTTCGTTTACTGCTTGCCACTTTTTTTTAAAGGTCATTTTAGAAGAACAATCAACAGCTTGATGGATGCAACAGACTTGATGAATTCCTAGTATTCGCTGTGTATTGCCCACCAAACGGGTAGTCCCAATGGTTTGAAGTGTCTCAGAAATGGGTAATTCGAGTAAGGCCGCTTTGGTCGCTCCTAATTGCTGTTGCAGCAATGGTAAGCTTTCGCTGACGTGTGTCATCTCCCGTGATGCCTGCTGAAATGCTTTTTGAATTCCATTAAATGCATGCTTTTGTTCATCTTTTTCAAAATCATCAAAAGCGTCTAATAAATAAATGAGCTGACCAAAATGGTAACCAAATTCAAAAAATGCTGTCGCAAACGCTGGTTTTCCCACAGCAATAGCACCGTGTTGAAAAACCAATGCCGTAATTTGTGCGGTAGGCTCGGCAAAATAGCATGCGGCATCTTCATACGATTGAAATTGCTTACTCGTATTTTCTCTAATTTGTTGTTCAGCAATCCAACCATAAATCTGGTCGAGTGGCAGTTGGGCTTGATTTAATACGGGATTGGCTTTCATTAACGCTGGCCGAAGGGCATTTTTTACAGTTTTCCAGCCAATGCGTTGTATACGTCTTCCATCAGTAATGTGATCTTCAGCCGAAAGTGCGCCTAATAATACATTGGCTGCTGCTGCATATTGTAGCGATGCAGGAATTTCCTCTTGTTTGGGCAAACGAAAGCAATTGAAGGATTCGTAAGCCTTGGCATATTCAAATACCTCTTGATCTTCCGAGGAAATATGGTGGAGCAATTCACCTAAAAAAATGGCATCATGATTTAACAACATCCGGCTCGTTTGCCCAAAACTTTTGCCCAAGGTTTTACACGTTCCACAATAAAATTGACGATAGGTGTAATCCGTTTGCATACCGTTTTGAACGGTACGGTACTTCATTAATCCGAACATGAGTGGTAAGGTTTAGTTTAGGATAGCTTGTTTGTACCATAAAGATAGCGTTTGTCTTGTTAACTTATCACGATGAAATCAATACAAATTGGTTAAAAAAGCAAAAGTCCAGTGGGGCACTGGACTTTCATTTCAATGATGTAAAGACGTTAAAGTGGGATTTATACCCCTTCGGCCATCACCTCTTTTACTTGAGGTACCATACGTTGCATGAGGTTTTGAATGCCTTGTTTCAAGGTAATGGTAGAAGATGGGCAACCGCTACAAGATCCTTGTAGAAGCACCTTTAAATGGCCGCTCTCAGGATCGAATGAATCAAACTGAATCGCTCCTCCGTCCATTTCTACTGCAGGTTTGATGTATTCGTCCAACACCCCTTTGATTTTCGCAACTATTTCAGAATCATGTCCTGTTTCTACAATCGTCTCAGCTTGTTCTTCGTTAAATAACGGTTTTTTCGCTTCAAAATAGGCTTTAATATGCGCCTTTAATTCAGGAACTACTTCAATCCATTCTACCGACTCGTCTTTGGTTACTGTAATAAAGTTAGCCATGTAAAACACGCGCTTCACAAAGTTAAAGCCAAATAACTCCTGCGCTAATACCGAGTTCGCTGCACTTTCTGCATTCGGAAAATCAATGCTTTCTCCATTCTTAATCAACACAAAGTTCAACATGAACTTCATGGAATTTGGATTAGGGTTAGATTCTGTATAAATGGTAATTAACGGAGTATTATACAGTTCTTCCTTGTTATATTTAATGTCTGACATAATCCTCTGAATTTATAGGTTAAAGCAGAAATTCGATTAACTGCTTATTTTCTGGGAACAAAGTTAGTATACAAATAATTCAAAAAAGAGTTTAAGCGATTTTTGGGTGACTCAACTGCTTCGATTTGGAGAGTAAATACTCATAAATACTCAAGTTCATAAACAGTAAAGTCATGGAGTACACCGTATCTTCAATCGGAATGGTAATTAACCGTATGCCTAAGTTTTCCATATCATTGTATTCTACCACAGGTAAGGAAGTGAGCACGCCATTTACGAGTAAAAATGGAATGAGGTGTACTAAATAGCTGAGGTAAAACCGTCCAAGGTATTGCGAGCCAAAAATCACCCAATGTGCGCCTAGTGTAATTGCGGCAACTAAGAAATTCACAAAGGTATATTGACGATCGGTATTAGTCAGTGCAATGAGCAAAAACAAGAAAATTAAACCGAAGGTTAAGGGTTTAACAAATTTTTGATTTGGAATGATTGGGAAGAAATATTTCAGCACTTCATGAATAAATACACACGCAAAAGGGACCGTTAAGAAAAATAACCACTCTTCTAACGGCAGGCTAAAAAGGTAATAACCAAGTATATAATCTGGATTAAACGACCACACGCCTGCTACGGTAAATAGGTGATCCCAAATTAAGAAAAATGCCCCGACAAAAAACATGGCAATTCCGAT
>JBMYQA010000361.1:0-5447 GCA_049600855.1 Flammeovirgaceae bacterium
ACCCTTTTCTCTTGTCTACAGATCAACAAGATAACATTTACCTTGCCGGGCAAATCTTCATTGGTTTGAGATTCGAAATTCAACTCATGGACCCTTCTCTCCCCGATTTAGCGGTTTATGGCGGAGCCCCTATTATTGGAAAAGTAGCGAAAAAACGATTCAGTAAATAAACTTCTTAAAAGCAGTTTTTTTTCACCTACAGCTAGGTGCGTATAGAAATAATGCCCTGCTCCATATTTCAACATTACATAACATTCCGAAACAGACCTTAACAATATCATAACCTAGAAAGAAAATCAAAGTGACACGTATTGACTTCATTCGCGTTTTGTTTAATTCAACTAAAACGATTGAATAAAATGACAAGATTTTCTACAAAATTACTTCTTCTTTTGGCCTTGACAGTTGGTTTTACGGCATGTGATGATGACGAACCAATCTCAACTACAGAAGATCCTGCAAGCTTTAAGCGAGTAGCAGAAATTGATTTAGGAGGAGAGGGCGCATCTGAAATTGCGGCTTTTGACCCAAGCACCAACAAGCTCTTCGTGGTAAACAACGAAAGTGATTCTAAAATTGATGTGGTAGATTTAAGCGATCCTACCAGTATCCCTAGTGCTACGAACTTTACCGTTGCTGGTGGTGGCGTAAATAGCGTAGCCGTGAGCAATGGTTTACTTGCTGTTGCCGTAGAAGCGGAAGACAAACAAGCAAATGGAACAGTGGTTATTCTCAACACAACTACTTTAGCTGAAGAAGCTACGGTAACTGTTGGAGCACTCCCTGATATGGTAACCTTCACGCCTGATGGATCTATGATTTTGGTTGCCAATGAAGGAGAACCAAATGACGATTACGATAATGACCCTGACGGTAGTGTTTCTGTAATTACTGTAAGCGGTTTTGCAGTAACTACCTTAGACTTTACCAGCTTCAATGGAAGCGAAGCTACTTTAGAAGCAGCTGGCTTCCGTGTGTTTGGTCCAGGTGCTGACCTTGCTGCTGACGTTGAGCCAGAGTACATTACCGTTTCTGATGATTCACAAACGGCTTGGGTGGCCTTACAAGAGAACAATGGTATCGCTAAAATCAACCTGAGCACGAAAACCATCACGGATATTTTCCCATTGGGCTTCAAAGATCACAGCTTAAGTGAAAACGCTATTGATGCGAGCAATGAAGACGATAAAGTAGAGTTCAATACGTGGCCTGTACTTGGCATGTATCAGCCTGATGCCATTGAATCTTTTAACGTAAATGGTACCAACTACATCATCAGTGCCAACGAAGGTGATGCAAGAGAATACGATGGTTTTGAGGAAGAAGATCGCATTGGCGATGTAGACTTAGACCCAACGGCTTTCCCTGATGCAGCTACCTTGCAAGATGATGCCATGCTTGGCCGATTAAAGTTAACCTTAACCCTTGGAGATACAGATGGTGATGGCGATTTTGACAAATTGTATTCGTATGGTGCTCGTTCATTCAGCATCTGGAATGGTGACAATGGTTCTTTAGTATATGACAGTGGAAACGATCTTGAAGAAGCCTTATACGCTGCATTCCCTAATCGTTACGATGATGGCAGAAGCGATGACAAAGGTGTTGAGCCAGAAGGCGTTGCAATTGGTCAAATTGGTAATCAAACCATCGCTTTCATTGGCTTGGAGCGTGCAGATGCTGTCGTGACCTATGACGTAACCAACCCGAATGCTCCTGTATTCATGCAAGTATTAGAAGTAGGTGATGCTCCTGAAGGCATTTTCTTTGTGGATGCTGCGGATAGTCCTAATGGCCGCGCTATCCTTATCGTAAGCTCTGAAGATGACGGTGTGGTGAAAGTATTCCAAACTGCATTAACGCTGTAAATCTGCATATCGTTTACTTACGAATTCCAAACCGCTGTTTCGACAAGATGCAGCGGTTTTCTTTTTAATGATGTTTAAATAGGCAACTAAAACGCTTTCTACCTACTTAATAAAGCGTTAAATTTTCAGCTTTGCATACCGATCTTTACAAAAAAACGTTTTTAATTTTAAAGGTTATCGCTTAAAATCAATCTGAAGTACTTTGTAATATCATATCGCTCGCAAGTGGATACTCGAACTATAAATCTGAAATTACTTAGTTTACAGTCTACCAAACAACCAAAAACACATTTAAACCAAATGGTCCAAATCATCATGGAAACGAGAACTTGCCGATCATTTCTCAGTTACTTGCTGTTACTGATTTTTACCTTTTCCACGCTTTCTCTTCAGGCAAAGTCTGCTAATGAATATAAAGTATCTGGCTATGTGTTTGGTCAAAAAGATAAAAAGTCTAAATCAGATGTGTATGTCATTGCTTATCAGGTAGAACGCGATACTGCGGGAAACATTATGAATTACCATTCTGGTGGAGAACAGAATTTTTTTATCACCAAAGTAGATGGACGCTTTTCCTTGATGCTTTCTGGCAACCACGAATACATGATTGAATTTGTAAAGGATGGCTTTTTAATGGAAACCTTCCCTTTCACTAAAAAGAATGTCGTAGAAGGCGAACACATCAAAATTGAGATTCCTTTAAAAAAGGGAAATAGTATTCTTTTGAGCGAACGATTTATAGATGAAGATACACAAAGTCCTTTAGCTGGTGTAGAAGTTGCCTTAAAAGACCCGAAAACCAATATCACCAAAAAGGTACTGACCAATTCGGAAGGAAAGTATTTTATTTCCATTCCAAAAGAAGGAAAGTTTATTTTAGGAGGTGGGAAAAAAGCCTATTTCCACAGTGGATTTGAAACCTTACACATCGATATCAAGAATTACAAAACCTACAGACGAGATATTGCGCTCCAAAAAATCACGATCGGCTATAAAGTAAAATTGGGTAACCTTTACTATAACATCAACGATACGTCTATCACACCAACGGGAAAAGAAGTACTCAACAAATTATTGCTCGTACTCAAAAATAACCCCAGCATTTCCATAGAACTGGGCTGTCATACCGATTCAAGAGGGGATGATGAGTACAATTTACAACTCTCTAAAAAACGTGCAGCCAGTGCAGCCAACTACCTAATTGGCAGAGGCATTGAAGCCAAACGCATTCAAGTGAAAGGTTATGGCGAAACCCAATTGGTGAACGAATGCAAGAATGGGGTAAAGTGCGATGCTGTAAAACACGAAGCCAACAGACGCGTAGAATATACCATTCTCGCTATTGATGATGCGGGTTAAACAACTACCTCAACGCGCCATACAAGATTTCAACAGGATGATACGCTTTGCGATTGGTGCCATCTTTAATTTGATGACGACAGCTTGTTCCTGGTGCGGCAATTAATACTTCTTCAGGTTGCTTCCGTATTGTAGGAAATAATACCAATTCACCCACCTTCATCGACACGTCATAATGCTCTTTTTCATACCCAAAAGAACCCGCCATACCACAACATCCTGAACGAATTAAATGCACTTTGTAGTTTTTAGGAAGCTCTAACATCTTTTTGGTATACGTCAGTGAAGACAGTGTTTTTTGATGACAATGTCCATGCAATTTAATCAGTTGTGCTTTGTCTGTAAACACCCCTCCATGAATATGCCCTGCATCAATTTCCTTGGCAATAAACTCATCAATGTAAAACGTTTGGGCGGCTAATTGCTGCGCTTTCTCTTGCTGACTCGGATACACCAAGTCGAGGTATTCATCGCGTAAAGTCAAAATAGCAGAAGGTTCAATCCCCACCAAAGCAGCTCCTTCAGGAATGACCCGACTCAACAGATCCACATTCTTAATGGCAAGTTCTTTAGCTTCTCGCAATAGCCCTTTAGAAATGTAGGTACGACCACTTTCCAAATGTGGCGGAATTTTTACTTCATAGCCCAATTTTTCTAACAGGAATACCGTTTTCTTCGCAATATCAACATCCAAATAATTGGTAAATTCATCATTAAAAAAATAAACTACCCCTTTATCGCCAAAGGTTCGGTTACTTTTTGTTCGATAGCTTTTAAACCAAGCTCGAAAAGTCTGTTCGTGTAATAATGGGATGGAACGATTTGGCGCAAATCCTGTTACCGCTTTGATGATTGGAGCCGTCAAACGGTTAGTCGATAAGAAGTTATACACTTTAGGCGCCATCGAAGCTAAAGCCATTTGAGAAGAGAAGTTCGCCACGAGCTTCGTTTTAAATGGCACTCCATGCCGATCGTTATAGCTTTGCAAAAATTCACTTTTCAATTTCGCCATATCCACATTAGATGGACATTCCGACTTACACGCTTTGCAAGACAAGCATAAATCTAAGATATTGTAAACGTCTTCTTCTGAAGCGATTTCTTGCTTTCCTCCATGCGTGAGGTATTCCCGCAATAGGTTAGCACGTGCCCGTGTAGTATCTTTTTCATTTCGAGTAGCCATGTAACTCGGACACATGGTACCACCACTCAACTCGGTTTTTCGGCAATCGCCTGATCCATTACAAAGCTCAGCGGCTCGTAAAAAACCTTGTGTTTTATCAAAGTTATAAACCGTATCAAACTCAGGAGTATCTTGCCCAGGCGTGTAACGCAACATCGTATTCATGGATGGCGTATCCACGATTTTATTTGGGTTGAAGATATTTTCAGGATCAAATAATTGCTTTACATCTTTGAAGAGTTGGTAATTTTTTGCCCCCACCATGTAGCGAATAAACTCCCCACGCAAACGGCCATCGCCATGTTCTCCACTTAACGAGCCTCGATACTTTTTCACCAGTTTGGCAATCTCATCGGCAATGATGCGAAACATTTGATTTCCTTCCTGAGTCTTTAAGTTGATGATTGGCCGCAAGTGCAACTCACCCGACCCCGCATGGGCATAATGCACACAATACAAGTCGTATTTATCCAATATTTTATTAAAATCCCGAATGTAGTCGGGCAAGTCATTGACATCCACCGCAGTATCTTCAATCACAGGAGCGGGTTTAGCATCCCCAGGAATATTCGATAATAAGCCTAAACCTGCTTTTCGGAGTGTCCAGACTTTTTTGATATCATCTCCTTTTACAATGGGATAGTGATAACCCAATTCTTCTATTCGCAAGGCTGTTTGAAAAGCTGCAGCCGTCATATTGAGTTCCTCTTCTACATGTTTCGCAAACTCCACCACCAAAATTGCCCCAGGATCGCCTTTTACAAAAAAGCGATTCTTTTGTTGCTCTATATTTGATTTGGTACAATCAAGTATATACGCATCCATTAACTCACAAGCCGTTGGCTCAAACTTTAACGCCACCAAATTTGCTCGTAGCGCTTCATCCACCGAATCAAAATGGGCACAAACTAAACATTTGAATTCTGGCGGTAATAAATCTACCGCCAACTTTGCCTCCGTAACAAAGGCCAACGTTCCTTCTGAGCCCGCAATGAGTTTACATAAGTTAAACGGCTCTTGTCCTTCCGTGAAGGGAG
>JBMYQA010000362.1:0-5443 GCA_049600855.1 Flammeovirgaceae bacterium
TTGCAGACGTATTAATGCCACTTGGATTTGGATTATCGGCATTCGAGCCATTTGCACCATTATCAAATGCACCTGAAAATGCGAATCCATCTTCAAAGTCGATTGGGAATAATACAGCTGGCCCAACATTTACCGTTCTTGTTGCTTCTGTTGCAGCATTTCCTGCGGCATCACTTACATTATACGTAATGGTATAGGTTCCTTCAGTGCTCGTGTCTACTACATCACCGCCAACCACAATATTTGCAGAAATATCGCCATCTACATCATCCATAGCCGTGGCTCCTGGGTCTGTGAAAACATCGCCAACTTGTAATTCCATCATTACATCGCCATTTAAGGTAATGATTGGCGCGGTGATATCTCCCGTTTCTTCTTGGCTGATGTCATCAAAGTAGAAGCTTCCCGTTGCCGTACCAAATGCATCAACAAATAAGGTTAATCGAGAGAATGTTGCGGTAGAACTGAAATTGAAGGTAATCATTTCCCAACCCGTACCTCCATGACTTGCAGAAGTTTCAATCGGTGCAGTTGTTCCCTCTTCCAATTTCAATAAAATATCGATTGGGGTATCTGACCAAAACTTCATGGTGATAGACATCTTAGTGCTTAAGTCAATTGGAACACCTAAATCAAAAAACAAGCCTTCAAACGCTGCTCCTATGTTGGTGACCTTACCCACCTTTGTCGCCATGTTGTTTACACCTGAAAGATCAGGGTTATCCACTACTTCAAATGAAGCGCCATTAAATACCGTTGCAATGTATTCTACATTACTATCGTCAAAAGTAGCGGGCAACGAAATGGCTTCTGGAACAAAAATCGAGATGGTATCCGTGAATACATCAGATATATCATCATTTGTTGCCGTTAATTGTACCACATAAGTACCTGTTACATAAGTTTTTGCTGGATTAATTTCAGTAGAAGTTGTTCCATCACCAAAATCCCATGAAAAGCCTTCTGCATTTTCAGAAGTATTGATAAAGGTTACCGTACCTGTTTCTGTATCTGTAGTGTGAGTAAAGCCTGCAAAAACTTCAATCACGAGCTCTTCATCTTCACAACCATACATAAAAATGGATAAGATGAAAATCGCTACAATACTGGTATATCTTATTAGTTGTTTCATTTTCTTATTGATTATTTATAAACCCTTACATAGTCAACCAACATGGTTTGAGGAAACACAGTCTCGCTGTCTGGAGAACCTACAAAAGAACCACCCACGGCAACATTCATGAGGATATAAAAAGGCTTATTGAAGACCCACTCTCCCGTAACATCGTCTGGCGTAATTTGATTGTACAATACATCATCTACGTAATAGTTGACATAATTAGGGCCCCATTCGATGCCAAACACGTGAAAGCCTGTATCAAAACGATCATTTTCTAGCTCATAGGTTTTAGTAATTGCCTCACCAGCAGAATAACCTGGGCCGTGTACACTTCCATGAATGATGGTGGGCTCTTGCCCTCGAAATTCCATGATATCAATTTCGCCAGCACTCGGCCAAGGATTGCTATCAATATCGGCCCCTAACATCCAAAACGCAGGCCAAATCCCACGTCCCCATGGCAGTTTGATGCGGGCTTCGAACCGCCCATACTGTTGCTCAAACTTGTCTTTGGTAAGCAGTCGAGCAGAGGTGTATGCCGAACCTTCAAATGACTCTTGTTTGGCAGTGATTAGCAAATAACCGTTTTGTACGGTAACATTTTCTGTACGATCAGTATAATATTGTAACTCGTTATTCCCCCAACCATTTGCACCCGTGCCAATATCAAACCCCCAAATATTGCTATTGGGTTCACCATCTGTATCGAACTCGTCTTGCATCACCAAATTATTAAAATTCACCACCGTTTGGGTATCGTCTGAACAACCTGAAACAATTACTAAGACGCCTAAAAGAACACTTTTCAACAGCACTCGTAGTGTACTTGATAGATATAGATTTTTTAGATTCATCGCTTTTTTAGTTTTTGTAGAAATACATATTGTCCACTAGGATGGTTGAGATGGTTGCATCAGATATGAAGAATACCTGAGCCAAGTTACTTCGGCTTCCTAAGCCAAAATCGGCTAATGGAATATCAAGACTAATCCATTGATTACTTGATAAGTCGGCATCTGAAAAGCGTACTCTACCACTAGAGTCATCTCCGCCTCCAAAAGCACCATCCGAGCCAAAATCGCCAAGCTCTATTTCAATAAAATCGCCTGGTTCAACGCTTTCTTGAATTTGGATATCTACGTGCAGGTGGGTCATTTCTGTGACATTAATGGTCGGGTTTTTAAACTCGGTAGCCACAAAGTTGAGCTGTGTATATTGAATCAGGTTATCACCGTTAATATTCAGTGTTGCTCCCCCTAATGTAGTTTGAAAAGGCTCAAAAAACCCGTTGTAGAAGTCTACGGGGATGTTGGTGTACGCATCGCTGAATACAGAGATTACATTTGCAGCATCTCTTGTTGGAATAGGTGCTGGTTGAAATTCCCCTAATGATTCTACCGTTAGTGAACCTTCTGCTTTTACGCCTCCTAATGAAGCTGTAATTTCAGCAGTACCCTCTCCCACAACAAACACAACCCCAAACTCATTTACAGTCGCCACATTCGGATTTGAAGAGGTAAAGTTAAAATACACAGGAGATGCTGAAACCGTTTCATTTGTGCCATCTGCCAAATGATACGTTTGTGTTAAGCCAGTCATGAGCACAAATGAACCATTGAACGCTTGTGCAACTTCTGCCTCTCCTTCGAGAATTGCTGGTCGAGGTTGAGCGATCGTACCTAGATTCTCAAACTTTAATTCATCAATCCAAAACGTATAGCCATCGCCATCTTCTGGCCCTTCAGAATACCAAAACATTCCTTTTTCAAAGACTAACTTAGAAGGGTCTGGTATTGGAATGGTATACTTCTTCCAATTTGTGGTTATTCTTAAATTTCGTTTAGTAACGATATACATGCTGGCGGCAAAATCATTTCCAAATCCAATTTCATTAATTGTAGCCGCTTTGGTCGCTTTTGCCCAAAAAGTAAGGGCATCGTATTCGGTCAAGTTCCGACCTCCATTATCTGGAAAGATTGCTCCAGCAAAAGACCCGTCAGGATCGCCAACATTGGGAACATCAAAACGCATAGCAGCAGTGCCTGAATAAAAGGTTGTCTCATCTACAGTGAAAGCATCTAATTTCGAACCTCCAAAAGGAAGGTATTCTAACCCACTGCTAAAGCCATCGATAAAGACCTCAGGAGTTACGGGATAAGTCGCCAATTCAGCATCACTCGATAACTCGCGTTCACAACCTGAAGCCACTAAAATGACCACGGTTAAATAGGTGAACACCTTGAAGTTGATTGAATTTATTATTTTCATTTTCGTGTTGTTTATCTTCCGACGTTAATTTTTATGTATGTTCTGAGCTCCCATTCATTTCCATGAGGAAAACCTACAGGACTAATGATGGGCGAATCCGCAAATTCTTCCGCCACATTAGGCAAGTAACGTGGAGAGTTCTCATCAAGCGAACGCCATGTGAATTGCATACCAAGAGTTGTATTGGGAAGGATAAACCAATCTTGTTTCCCTACTGTAGTCGAAAGGTCGGCCATTACCTGTACAGGGAAGGTTAAGTTAAAGTCACGGTGGTAATCAAAAGGCCCCCAATCGTTGAATTTAAGGTGAGAAGAGAGTTTAAACGTTTTGTAGATTAAGCGCAAATCTCCTCCATAACGCTCAATGGTTCTTGGATCGGAGCCATTTGCTTGTCCATTTCCTCCATATAAATTGGCAATTACTCCAAATTGAGGCAAGGGCTTCGATACAATACGTGCGTTAACTTCCCATAAGTCAAGCGCTGGAGCTGCTCCATCTGCCGCCATTGGAATCCTGCCAGTGCCAGGGAAAATGATGGCTGCATCTTGAGAGGTAGGTAAATGACGATAAACAAACCCCAGACTTGCAGCAAACTCTGCATCTTCCGCACGATCATTATCCCACTCATACATCCAAGTACCAGGTGTTGGATCGAACGTTAGTAAAAGCTCACCAGCTACCGTTTCTCTGTTTGCTCTTACTACAAACGGATCAACTAAAATATTACGCAATCTTCCTGGGCCACCAACATCTCCGGGCATTGGATCGACTAAAGGCTTTTGCCACAAGAAGTTAGGGGCAATTTGCAGTTTCCCTATGGTGTAGGTAAAACCTGTTAAGAAATTATTTTGGTTTCCACTACCACTATCTCTTAGTCGCCATCCTGTGAAGGTTTGTGTGTTATCTCCACCACCATTCGCCACCAATCCCATAGCTGCTGCTTGCGCATACCAGTTGAAACGTCCGCCTTCGTAGGTGATTTTTACCTTACCCCCCCAAGTATCTGAGTTTTTAATTTCATCCGTAAATACTTGATAATTTCCTTCATTGCCTTGTGCATATTGGAATTCACGACCAACGAGTGGTTGACCACCCCAAATACCACCAGCTTCCACTTGTAACTTACCAAATTTGCGTTGTGTCTGTAAGGTTACTCTTCTGGTTTTAGGTTGAGGAATCGCGATGGAACTTACTGCTGCACCAGGTTCTTGAAGGTCTTCGTGATAAATACCTGTAAATTTGAATTTGCCGATATCTTTATGGTATTTCACCAAAACAGCAGGGTTTGCTCCCCACCAAAGTTCACGGCCAAAAGCGACTTTAAAGCCATCAAACATTTTTTTACCCGTAATTTCCATTCCACTTGGAGCAAGTCCATTATAGATGTCAATATTTGCCCCATAGTTGGCTTCAGGATATAAGCCAAAGAAATCGCCTTCATACCCCCAATGATAGTGTCCGGTACGATAGAAACCTTCCAAATCGAAATACTTGTGACTCCATGTGTATTCTGCTTGGTACAATTGTACGCGATCCAATACCGTATTCACGGGATCACCATTCTGAACAGGCACTACTTGAGGACGACCTCGGTTTTCATAGAAAATTTCATTGATGGGGTTTTGTGCTACATTTCCCACCACGTTAAAAGTGACATTTGCCCGTACATTTTCAGATGGACGTGCTTCCACTCCTACAAAGAACGATTCCATATTATCAAATCCTCTTTGGTTGGGAAAGGTAGGATTGGTAGGATCTGGGGTATCTGGAGTAGTGGTGAGTTTTCCGCCAGTGATGAATGTAGAAAACTCGGCCCTCAACTCGCTTATTCGCAATTTCCCTCCTTGCTCGCTGAGTAATGACGCTTTATCTCCCCGTGCTTTAATAACGGCATCTGCTAATTTAACACTGGTAAAGTGATCTTGAATTTTTTCCAATGTCATCCCATCTTTGTAAGGATTTAGCTTATGCGCTTCTCTCAGTGCGTAGTAGGCTGCTCTGGGGTACAACTGGTAAAGTCCGCGCGAACTGGTTTGTCCTTTGGCACAGATTCCA
>JBMYQA010000363.1:0-5396 GCA_049600855.1 Flammeovirgaceae bacterium
CGTATGGCCTTAAAAAAACAGCAATCACTACCATAGCTGAACTAAAAAAAGCTTATGAAAAAAGGCTAATTGTTCTGTTGGGAGAATTAGATAATGATCCAAAACTAGGAATTTTTAGAACAACTGATTTAGCCATGGAACAAGGCGGCCATAGATTAGAACGTGGAACTTATTTCTATCGCCAAAATGATGAATTATGTGATAAAAAGAATTGGACATTTAATTGGGAAATGGATACCATAAAAAATGTAGGACACAATTACAGAAAAATGTCTGAGCATGCAATTGAATGGATAAAAGACTAACCCTAACTATAAAAAAATGTTTTCCCATGCGCTTATTTAAACCAATGTAAAAAATTAGTTTTACCTAAAAAGACTTCATGACACCAACTATCAAAACAGCTCAAGAGGCTGTCGAAATTATAAAATCAGGAGATCGCGTTTTTATTCATACTGCTGCTGCTACCCCAACGCGTCTAATTCGCGCCATGGCCGAGCGGCATCATGAGCTAAAAAATGTTGAAATTGTTTCGGCACATACCGAAGGAGAAGTTCCTTATTTAGCAGATGAATGCAAGGATAGCTTCCAGGTGAATTGTTTTTTTGTGGGTCATAATGTTCGAAAATATGTACAGCGTGGTCGAGCACATTACATTCCTGTCTTTTTAAGTGAAATCCCGATGCTATTCAAAAGTGGAAAAATGCCCATTGATGTTGCCTTAGTAACGGTTTCCTCCCCAAATGAAAAAGGATTCTGTTCTTTGGGCTGCTCAGTGGATATCTCCAATGCAGCCGCGGATAATGCCAAATACATCATTGCCCAAGTCAATCCCAATATGCCTTTTGTACATGGCAATGGCATTATTCACATCAGCAATATCCACGCATGTGTGCCTGTAGAAGATCCCTTATTTGAAAGACCTGCGAAGCCCCTCAGTGATATCGAAAAAAGCATTGGAAAGCACATTGCAGGTTTAGTGGAAGATGGGGCAACCTTACAAATGGGAATTGGCGGAATTCCAGATGCGGCTTTGTCTTATTTGACTAATCACAAAAGCCTGGGTGTACACACCGAAATGTGTTCAGATGGCATTGTGGATTTGGCCGAAAAAGGAGTCATTAATGGCAGTCAGAAAGTTACCGAACACGGTAAAATCGTTTCTGGATTTGCTTTTGGCACGCGAAAAATTTATGATTTCATCGATAAAAACCCACTCGTAAATATGATGGATGTGAGCTATGTGAATGATACCCGTACCATTCGAAAAAATCCGAAAGTAACGGCTATTAATAGTGCCATTGAAATTGACTTATACGGACAAGTTTGTGCCGATTCCATCGGGATGCTGCACTACTCAGGCGTAGGCGGACAAATGGACTTCATTAGAGGAGCCGCACTTTCTGAGGGAGGAAAAGCAATACTTGCCTTGCCATCCAGAACAAACAAAGGAATTCCGAGAATTGTTGCCAGCCTAAAACAAGGCGCTTCAGTGGTAACCACGCGTGCTCATGTGCAATACATTGTAACCGAATATGGCATTGCCTCACTTTATGCCAAAAACCTGAAAGAACGTGCGAAAGAAATGATTAAAATTGCACACCCCGATGATCGTGAGCATTTGTCGCAACAGATTTTTGAAAACGCAAAAATTTTAGTGTAAATCATCACCCCTCACCTTTTAGTGATGATGCTCATATAGAAAGAGTTAAGCTATTTGGCACAATGCAAAAGCTTCATTCCACATCCCATATTATTTGGATTTGTAGACTGTTGAAAGTAGATTGTAATCAAGTACCTTTATACTATTTGTGACAGCAAGCAAACTGAAAATAGAATGATGACTAATTATGAAAATGGGCAGGCCAAATGGCATACCTTCACAGTCGAGCAGATGGCTCAAGACTTTGAAACCAGTATAGATACGGGCCTATCGCATGAGGAAGTCAAGAGCCGTTTAGAGCGTTATGGTGAAAACCGCATTACCGTCAAGAAACGCCAAAGTAGTTTCATGCGTTTTCTCCTACAATTTCATCAGCCGCTAATTTATATTCTCTTATTCGCCACCGTCGTGACCCTATTGCTGAAGGAATATACAGATTCGGCAGTGATCTTTGCCGTCGTACTGATCAATTCGATCATCGGCTACATCCAAGAAACCAAGGCATTGAAGGCCATTGATGCCCTTTCTAAGAGCATGAGCACGACGGCAACGGTAATCCGAAATGGAAAAAAGGACATTATAAATAGCGTGAATTTAGTTCCCGGAGATGTGGTATTCGTACAACCTGGCGATAAAATGCCCGCTGACTTACGTTTAGTGTCGATTAAAAACCTACAAGTTGACGAATCAGCACTTACTGGAGAGTCAGTAGCTTCTGAAAAAAGTATCGAATTAATGAAAGCCGATGCCATGATCGGCGATCGACAGAACATGGGTTTTGCCACTACGGTGGTGACCTATGGTACAGGCAGGGGAATTGTGGTCAGTACGGGCGATCATACCGAAGTGGGTAAAATCAATCAAACCATTACCACTGCCAAAGAACTCGATACCCCTTTGACCTTAAAGATCAAAAGTTTTAGCCATACGCTTTTATGGATTATTCTGAGCCTTTCCCTACTCATCTTGGTGGTGGCCTACCTTCGCGGTGAAACCTTGGCCGATGCCTTTATGGTAGCAGTCGCACTCATGGTGGGCGCAATACCTGAAGGCCTGCCTGCTGCCGTTACCATCATGTTGGCCATTGGGGTTGCTCAAATGGCTAAGAGAAGGGCCATTATCCGTAAATTGGTGGCCGTAGAAACGCTCGGCAGCACCAATGTAATCTGTTCAGATAAAACGGGAACGCTCACTGAAAACCAGATGACTGTGCAAAAGATATTGGCAGGAGAAGAGCTTTTTGAGGTGACTGGAATAGGTTATAAGCCAGAAGGCAAAGTATTGTATGAAGGAGAAGAAGTGATACTCACCGAAAAAACAGCCCTTCATTACATGTTGAGAGGTGGCGTGCTGTGTAATAACAGCCGAATATTGGAAGAAGATGGCCGATGGATTGCTGAAGGTGACCCTACAGAAGCTGCCCTAATCAGTGCCGCAGAAAAGGCAGGAATTAAAGATCATTATATCGATCAGTATTATCCCCGATTAGACGAAATCCCCTTTCAATCGGAATACCAGTACATGGCTACGCTCCATAAACACGATGAAAACATCGTATTCTTAAAAGGTTCATTGGAAGCCGTACTCCGATCGTCTAATCACATGATGACCAAAACGGGCGAGGTGATACCTATTGATAAAGCAAGCATTCAAACACATGCGGAAACCTTGGCTGCGGAAGGACTTCGGGTATTGGCTTTTGCTTTTAAGAAATTCGATTCCTCCAAAACAACGGTAGATCAAAATGATGTGGCTGAAGATATGATTTTTATCGGCCTTCAATGTATGATCGACCCACCAAGAAATGAAGCGATAGAAGCCATTGCCCTGTGTCAACAAGCAGGCATTCATATAAAAATGGTTACGGGCGATCATGCCCTTACAGCCGCAACCATCGCCAAGCAACTGGGTATCAATGGAAAAATGGAAAATGGGAAACTGAAAACCCTTACGGGAATTGAGCTACAGAAACTGTCTGACGATGAACTACTGGAAATTGCCAATGAGGTTTCCGTGTTTGCGCGAGTCAGTCCATTCCAAAAATTCAGATTAGTCAAAGCCTTGCAGGCTACCGACAAGGTAGTAGCCATGACGGGAGATGGTGTAAATGATGGCCCTGCCCTAAAACAAGCCAACATTGGAGTGGCGATGGGCATTGCAGGTACAGAAGTTGCGAAAGATGCTTCCGATATGGTACTTACTGATGACAATTTCGCCTCCATCGAAGCAGCAGTAGAAGAAGGCCGAGCCGTACTCGACAACCTCACCAAGTTCATTGTGTGGACACTTCCGACAAACTTGGGTGAAGGCTTGGTTGTGCTTGCTAGTATTGCTTTTGCTACCCAATTGCCCTTGGCACCAGTGCAAATTTTGTGGATTAACATGACTACCGCCATTCTATTAGGACTGATGCTCGCCTTTGAGCCCAAAGAACCAGGCATCATGGACAGACCACCAATACCAGCTGGCAAACCCATTATTACCTTCCCCTTAATCATGCGTACACTTCTAGTAGGCACCTTGATTATGATCGCATCTTTTATCTTATTTCAGTATGAATTAGCCAATGGAGCCAGTCTAGCAGAAGCTCAAACGGTAGCAACCACGGTTTTTATTGTGATGGAAGGCGCTTACTTATTTAACTGTCGATCTTTACACAGGCAGATCAGAGAAATTGGTTTTTTCTCCAACAAATGGATTTATTATGGACCAATAGGCATGTTGATCCTTCAGCTCGTGTTCATTCATGCTCCTTTTATGAATGTTGCCTTTAATTCTGCCCCCATAGGTCTTGATTCCTGGATCGGGATCATTGCATCTGGGATTGCACTTTTCATCATTGTTTACCTCGAAAAAATAATCCGAAGAAAGCTAACGGGATCGGGAGAGTTTTAAATGGAACGAAGATATAGAATTACTAATTTTAAGCATATCCATTTACGCATCATATGAAATTTAAAGCCCTAGAAAAAGTAGGGCTTTAAATTTATGACATCAATCCTAATCATTCGTGATACACTCTACTAATTCTAACTACTTTTCTACCTATTTTCGATGAGTTAATATACCGACATCAGGTGATGCCGATACTTATCTTATCGGTTATATTTAGGACAAGCATATTACTAGCTTCTCAACATAAAATAGAGGTTTAGCCATATTAAACTTTATTAAAATGATAATAGAAATGAGAACTCGATTAATCTATTTTTTACCCTTATTACTTTTACTATTTGTTACGAACCACTCCCTTGAACAAACACCTAACTCAACTGATGATCGCCCATTTTATGATAAGCAAGTAACAGTTTTTGAATCTTGGTTAAAGGAACAAAAACTAGATCCGTATTTTGTATTTAAGAATCCTCCCTATAAAATCAGAAGGAATAAATTGATCTTGCAACTAACATTTCAGCAAAAAGGTATTGATGAAAGTGTGAATGCCATTCGTCAGTTAAATGATAAATACATTGAACAAACAGGTTTAACGCTTGAGCATGCACTTTTCTTTAAAGCCATTCATTTATTTGATACAGCACCTGAAAACCTACAAATTAAGGTTAAAAGTATACCCAATAAAGGTGAAGCCCCAGGCGTGAACTCCCTATTGCGCTATAAGCAAGATTATGCAGATAGCACTTATTTCATTACTTCGTTTTCAATATTGGTCCAACATTAGAGCGATACCAAAAAGAGAATACAATTATTTACAGTGTTCTCTTTTGGGATATAG
>JBMYQA010000364.1:0-5391 GCA_049600855.1 Flammeovirgaceae bacterium
AAGTGAGGGTTTCTTAGCCTTTTGCAACCGAAATAAATTAATGTTAGACAAGTTCAATACTTAAGCAAAGCTTGCCAAATCTTTCAATTGAATTTTACCTTCATAAATTGCCTTTCCAACCACTGCTCCGTACAACCCCATTTCCTTGAGCTGTACTAAGTCGTCTAAAGAAGTTACACCTCCACTTGCAATGAGTTTTAAACTGGGAATTTCTGAAAGAATTTCTTGATATAATTGAAATGATGGACCTTGTTCCATTCCATCTTTGTCAATATCTGTACAAATGGTATACTTCACCCCTTCAATCACATAATCTTTCAAAAAATCCATGAGTGAATGATCGGTTCCTTCTTGCCAACCGTTGATGGCTATTTTACCTGATTTTGCATCAGAACCCAAAATGACCCGATCTGCGCCATAACTTTTCAGCCAGTCCTTAAAAGTTTCAGGTGATTTCACAGCAATACTTCCGCCTGTAATTTGATACGCTCCCGAATTGAAAGCAATCATTAAATCTTCATTACTTCTCAACCCTCCACCAAAATCAATTTTCAAGCGGGTATGTGAAGCAATTCGTTCCAACACTTTCCAGTTTACGATGCGTTTCGCCTTAGCCCCGTCCAAATCCACTAGATGTAATCGTTTAATGCCTGCATCTTCAAAAGATTTAGCCACCTCTAACGGGTTTTCATTGTATACTTTCTTTTGATTGTAATCCCCCTGCTTCAACCGCACACATTTCCCATCGATGAGATCAATTGCGGGAATAATATAAAATGGCTTTTCTTCTTCCATCATTAATTAGTTAAAGATTGAGAAAACCTTCTAATATCTTAGCACCAACATCACCCGATTTTTCGGGATGGAACTGTACTGCATAAAAGTTATCTTTGTGAAGCCCTGCACTAAATGGCACCATGTACTCCGTTTCTGCAACAGTATCATCCGACATTTCTGCATAATAACTATGTACATAATAGACATAATCATTCGAATTGATGTATTGGAATAAAGGCGATTTTACATGCTGAATGCTGTTCCATCCAATATGAGGAATTTTTAAATCCCCCTCAAACTTTTTAACATGGATGTCAAATACACCCATGCAATCGGTATCATTTTCTTCACTGTGCTTGCAGAGCAATTGCATGCCCACACAAATGCCAAAAACGGGTTGTTTTAGCGAAGGGATGAGTTCATTCAACTTTCGTGCTTTGAGGTGGTTCATGGTAGTACTCGCCTCGCCCACTCCAGGGAAAATAACCTTATCGGCACTTCTCAGTTCATCGTGGTCATCAGTAAGTATGGGCTCGATACCAAGTCGTTGCAGGGCAAAAATGACCGAACGGATATTTCCTGCATTGTATTTTACAATCGCTAATTTCATAAGTAATGATGCTATTTTAATCAAATAGCGTGGAGATTTATCGCATAATTTTCATGAGGTTAATTGCATTGAGATTTGCACTCATGGAGGAATTAACTTCATGCGGCAAAGATGTAATTGGATAAGCGAATGTCCAAAAGATTCGCTTACCCTTGCGTAAATTTAACTTGCTTAAGCACTTTGTTTCACTTCCTTAATCATGGCCTGAATATGGCCTAACGCATCAAACATGCTTTCGTTAACAGCAATAATTTTATGCGAAGCATCTAATAAATACGTGATGCGCTTAGGCACACCCACTACAGGAATCAAGGCTTTATATTTTTTACATACTGCACCACTCGGATCAGAAAGTAGCTCAAAAGGTAGGTTGTGTTTCTTTTTGAAATCATGATGAGACTCTATACTATCTCTACTAATGCCAAAGATATCAATGTCTAAACCGCGAAACTCTTCGAAATGATCGCGAAAGCTACAAGCTTCTTTCGTACAACCAGGTGTGAAGTCTTTGGGGTAAAAATAGATGATGCAAGGTTTGCCAGCCAAATCGCTACTTAATGTGATTTCACCTCCACCTGTTGAAGCTAGTGTGAAATCAGGGGCCTGAGAATTTAGTTTTAACGCCATATTGAATCGGTAAGTTAGTAATCGTTAAATGGTCATCGTTCATGAACATCAATGCTAAGGTAACTAATCTCAAGTAGCTTCGGTTACATTTGGGAGGGCATTTTTTTTTGTAGAGGTTGTCTAAAATAAAATCTGTCATCTTCAAAAGATAAAAACAATCTCGTAAATACATAAAAACCAGCACCTTCAATAGAAAGCGCTGGCATCTACTTTTCATGGTTTTTAGCAGTCTTTATCTTAGCGTGGTTCAACCACCGTTTATTTCTTCACACTACCTTCTCCCTTTTTTCTTACAATCTAAAATAGGGCATGGCGTTGCTTTACCTGATTTTATTTTCCCCTTATGCGTCTTATGCTTTACCTTACTGCACTGAAAAGCCATCGTCATACTCATCACTATAATCAGGGCAATGGTGCGTGTTTTTATGAGAAATGCACTCGTTTTCATCTTCTTTTGGATTTGTTAGGTACTAAATTAGGCGAGCATTCAGGTAGTATCAATTCCTAATCGGTGAAGTAACCTATGATTCGGTGAATGAAGGTAAAAGTCAGTGGATAACGCGATTACATGTATATTTGCCTCAGTTTCCAAAAAACGAAAGAAGGTGACTTCATAAATCAATGAACATGATCGAAAACGATAAAGCTTTAATTCAAGATAAACCTGCGATAAAAGCAGAATTAACCAATTATCCTACTGTAAAAAAAATTGTTGTAGAATGGGGCGAAATGGATGCGGCACAACACGTGAATAACACCCATTACCTCAAGTGGTTTGAAGCTTCACGGGTCATCTACCTCGAAGAAATGGCCAAAGGGCAAGACTTCGAAATACTGCGCGATTTAGGACTCGTAGTTGCCAAACAAGAGTGTAAGTATATTTTTCCAGTTACTTTTCCCGACATCATTTGGATTGGCGTACGCGTGGTTGAAATCCTGAAAGATCGTTTTGTGATGGAGGCCAAAATGGTGAGCGAACGCCATGAGCGTGTAGTTGCCATTGCAAAAGGCTACTTGGTTCCATTTGATTTTAAAACCCACCAAAAAGCAGCAATGCCTCCACAAACCATTGAGCAGATTCAGGCTTTGGAAAGTAGCGTGAAATGAGGTAGTTTTGAAAGGCTTAGTAAAAGATCCGAAATAAATGGCACCATTAAGACGTAGTTATTTTAATCATCAAGATTGCGTAAAAAATTCAGCATAATGAATATTATGGTTAATTTTTTAGGTGATTTTGATGATTAAAAGAACAAGTCAATTGGGGCTAGTTATTTCGAATCTTTTACTTATTATGACACCCTTAACCAACCTGATCATATGTTAGATAAACACGGAATAGCAAAGCGCATTGCCAAAGAATTACGCGATGGCTATTATGTGAACTTAGGCATTGGCATCCCTACGTTAGTTGCCAATTACATTCCAGACGGCATCAATGTCGTCTTGCAATCTGAAAATGGATTGCTCGGCATCGGCCCTTTTCCCTACGAAGGAGAAGAAGATCCTGATTTAATTAATGCAGGCAAGCAAACCGTCAGCATGTTGAATGGCTCTAGCTTGTTTAGCTCTGCCGATAGCTTTGCCATGATTAGAGGTGGACATGTAGATTTGACGATTTTAGGAGCCATGGAAGTTTCTGAAAATGGCGATATTGCCAATTGGAAAATTCCAGGGAAAATGGTAAAAGGCATGGGCGGTGCGATGGATTTAGTCGCTTCTGCTGAAAATATCATTGTAGCCATGCAACATACCAGTCGTTCAGGCGCTTCCAAATTATTAAAAGCATGCAGCTTGCCCATCACAGGTGTGAAGTGTGTTAAACGCATTGTCACCAATATGGCGGTGCTAGAAGTTGCTGAGGAAGGAGGTTTCCGTTTATTAGAAAGAGCACCAGGCGTTTCTGTGGAAGATATTCAAAACGCTACTGAAGGGAAATTAATCGTGGAAGGAGAAATTCCTGAAATGGAGTTTTAATGATTTTCAAGAAAAGGAGCTGTTTCAACGATTGAGGCAGCTTTTTTTTGAAAGTGGATGAAGTCAATCTATCGCTATTCTACTTGCTCATCGCATACCACTCTTTCATAAAAACTAATAAGTGCTCATTAAAGCTTCCTAGCTTCAATTGGAACACGTTTAAGCTTCCTAGCTCAACAGTTAACGTTTAGCAATGTTAAATGATAGCACTAAGGTTAAAAAATCTCAATGAGCAACAAGTCCTACCGCATAATATTCATCGCTTTTTTAATTCGATTCGAAATGAGCGAATGTATGTATCAAACCGAAACTTTCTTTTTTTCGCATAGCTTCCTCAAATTTTCTTGCTTTCTAATTTCCAAGTGCTGCTTCGCGTACGCCGTGTGGTAGCGGTGGTTTTTGATAAATTTTTCATTGCATCCCACCCACTCTTCTGCGTTAAACTGTAGGTTTCGCGTTAAAGCGAATTCTTTGCGTAACAATTCGGCACTGGCTTCATATTCGGGTTGTGAGAGATGAAATAAATCGGCATCACACAGGATTTTACCCAACTCGGTGGTGGGTTGTTGGGGCATGGTTGTCGCCAGAATGGCGGCTTCCACTTCATACAATTGCTCCGCAGAAAAATCTAGGGTGGATAAGATCTTTCGAGCAATTTGCACACTTTGCTTTTCATGATCTTCATACCCCACACAATAGCCTACATCGTGAAACCATGCGGCAATATGCAATAGCTCTAAGTCATTGGCTGCCAGTTCACTATGAAAACCAATAATTGTTGCAGCATGAACTACGTTTAGGGTATGTTGGTAGTTATGATAGACATAACTCGAATCAATATGATTCGTCAACAAATCTTGGGCGATATCTACAGCCAACTTGTATTGCTCCATAAACTGAATGATTCAACCAATTTTTGAATATGCTGATTTTTTTCAGGCATCAAATTTTGGAACTGGGGTTTAATACACTGAACTCAAAAACCTCTCCAATACACCTAAAGTTTCATCAGTTAACTAAATTTAAAATTAACAGATGTAAGGTACATGCATTTTTCGCAAGTATAACATTTACCTGTCCTTATTTCATAAGACAGTTAAAACATAGCTCCCCCTAGTTTGGGATGCAACTTTTTTATTTCCACACTACCAAATTAGGTATTGCCGACTAGACAAAAAAATAAAGGCAAGTCCCACTAACCTTATGCCCGATTAGTTAGTACACTTGCCTCATCAACCGTAAAAATACGTATTGAATGGAGTTGAATTGTTCGCTCTCTAATGATTTATTTTTGAAGGAGAAGGATAGCGATGCCACTACCCTTCATCCGCTTAATGTTTGAGCTATTTTGATTAATAAATTTCCACATTCGATTTTTGCCCATTCGTAGGCTGCTCACGATG
>JBMYQA010000365.1:0-5384 GCA_049600855.1 Flammeovirgaceae bacterium
TCATAGTTCCACTACGGCAATCATTCAAGATGACAAAGTGAGAATTGCTGTTCGATTAAGCAATAATTATCCAAATCCTCCACTCATCGAAGTTAAACTTTTGTAGAAAATTTTATTTCGGTAATTTGCCTACTTCATCTAAATCATAGATTTAAACTCAACACTAATGAAGAAAATTTTACTCTTACTGTTCGCTTCTTTCATCCTTTTTACAGCGAATGAAAGCTTTTCACAGCGCCGAAAACGATCTGCACCAGTTACCGTAGTCAAACCCATCGACTCCAAGCTGCTGAACAACCTGAAATTCAGGAGTATTGGCCCCGCTTTCATGTCTGGACGAATTGCGGATATGGCGATCGACCCGACCAATGAAAATGTGTGGTACGTGGCAGTAGGCTCTGGCGGTGTTTGGAAAACGGTAAATGCAGGTACCACCTTTAAGCCTATTTTTGATAAGCAGTCGGTTTACTCGATTGGTTGCATCACGCTTGATCCCAACAATCCCTATACGGTTTGGGTAGGAACAGGCGAAAACGTAGGTGGACGACATGCAGGTTTTGGCGATGGCATCTACCGAAGTTTAGACGGAGGCGCTACCTGGGAAAATATGGGATTGAAGAACTCGGAACACATCTCTAAGATCATTGTTCATCCCGCTAATTCCGATGTGATTCTTGTTGCTGCACAAGGGCCGCTTTGGAGCCCAGGAGGAGATCGTGGCTTTTTCAAATCTACCGATGGGGGAAAAACGTGGAAAAAGACCTTGGGCGATGAGCTATACACGGGAGTTACGGATATGGTATATGATCCGAGAAATCCAGATCGTGTGTATGCCGTAACATGGGAACACCATCGAACCATTGCCGCTTGGATGGGTGGAGGTGAAAAATCGCGCTTGTACGTTTCGGATGATGCAGGCGATACGTGGCGGAAATTAGAAACTGGACTTCCGAAAGGGAAATGGGGGAAAACAGGCTTAGCGATTTCACCTCAGAATCCAGATGTGCTCTATGCTGCGATTGAGCTAAACCGAAGAAAGGGTGGAGTTTGGAGATCGGATAACCGAGGCGGCACTTGGACGAAAATGTCAGATGCCGTAGCGGGTGCTACAGGACCGCATTACTACCAAGAAATATTTGCCTCACCGCATCAATTTGATCGGCTATACCTCATGAATAATCGCCTCATGAAATCAGAAGATGGCGGTAAAACCTTCACCTTTATGGACGAAACCGCCAAGCATGGCGATAATCATGCCGTCTCATTCAAGCAATCAGACCCCAATTACCTACTCGTTGGAACAGATGGTGGTCTCTACGAGAGTTTCGATTTGGGAAAAACTTGGCGATATATGGAAAATCTTCCCCTTACGCAGTTTTATAAGGTGGCTGTAGATGATGCTACTCCTTTTTACAACATTTATGGAGGTACGCAAGACAATAGCACCGAAGGAGGTCCTTCAAGAACAGACAATCACCATGGCATTCGTACTGCGGACTGGAAAGTCGTGTTGAATTGGGATGGACATCAGCCCGCAACAGAGCCTGGAAATCCAGACATCATGTATGGGCAGCGACAGCAAGGAACCTTGTCGCGTATTGACTTAAAAGCGGGGGAAGTGATTGACATTACCCCACAACCCAATGCTGATGAAGACTATGAGCGTTACAACTGGGATGCGCCCATTTTAGTGTCCCCTCATCAACCTACCACCATCTATCACGGTTCGCAGCGCTTGTGGAAGTCAACAGACCGAGGGGATTCATGGGTAGCATTATCAGGCGATTTGACGCGGAATGAAGAGCGTCTTGCCTTGCCCATCATGGGAGGCACCAAAAGCTGGGATTCTCCTTGGGACGTGTTAGCCATGTCGAATTTCAACACCATTACTTCCATTGCCGTATCTCCCAAAAATGAGCAGGTGATTTTCATTGGTACAGATGATGGGCTGATTCAGGTGACTTCTGATGAAGGAAAAACGTGGAACAAGATTGAAGTGAGCGCATTGGGTGTGCCAGGTAAGTGCTATGTGAATGACATCAAAGCAGATCTCTTTGATGAAAATACACTGTATGTTGCCCTAGACAATCATAAAGAAGGGGATTACAAGCCTTATTTGGTCAAAAGTACGGACAAAGGCGCTACTTGGAAACGCATTGAAAATGGTTTAGGAGATAAGAATTTGGTGTGGCGCATTGTGCAAGACCATGTGAATAAGGACCTGCTATTTTTGGGAACAGAGTTTGGCGTATTTTTCACCGTAGATGGCGGAGCGAGTTGGACGGAGCTAAATGGTGGAATCCCAACAATATCGTTTCGGGATTTGGCAATACAGCGACGGGAAAATGATTTGGTAGCCGCCTCTTTTGGTCGTGGATTCTACATTTTAGATGACTATTCGGCACTTCGACAAGTGAATCGCCAGCAAATTGAAGAAACCGCCAATTTATTTGAGCCACGAAAAGCATGGTGGTACATTGAAAAGTCGGTGCTTAATTTTGAGGATGTGCGAGGCTCACAAGGTTCCCAGTTGTATGTAGCGCCCAATCCAGATTTTGGTGCAGTGTTTACCTATTACCTGAAAGAAGAAATCCAAAGCTTGGAAAAAGTGCGTCAAACGAGTGAAAAAGAACTTAGTGAAAATATTCCATTTCCTGGCTGGGAAGCGCTTGAAAAAGAGGTTCGAGAAACCAAACCTTTTGTTTATTTGGAAATTAAAAATCAGGCTGGCGAAGTGATTAACCGCGTAAAGGCTAAGAATAAAGCAGGATTTAATCGCGTAGCTTGGAACTTGAGAGTAGGTGGAACAGGTACATTGCGACTAAATCAGAAAGAAGCGAGGTTAACAGCGCTTTTAGCGGCTCCTGGTACGTATAGTGCAACACTTCATGCATTTGAAAAAGGGAAAACCACGCAGCTAGCAGGCCCTGTAAAGGTAGAAGTGGAACGATTGGGCGAAACTGCGATTAAGGGCAAGGCAATGGAAGAGGTTGTTGCATTCTGGCGGCAGTATGAGCAATTAACACGGGATGTAAATCGCCTGTTCATACAGTTGTCAAATGCGCGTAAAGCTAGTAAACAGTTATTTACTGCGGCTACCAAATCAACTGTAGGAAATGACGTGATGGAACGGATAGCAAGCTTGCGCCAAGGATTGGATGCATTAGATACGCAACTCAATGGAAATCCTGCAAAAAATGAAATTGGTGAGAAAGTGAAAACGACCATTGGAAGTAGACTTTTTGCCTTAAACAGAGGAATTTCCACTTCAACCTATGGCCCAACACCTACCCATCAAAAAACGGTGAAGATCATCACAGATGAGTGGCAATCAATTTATGATAAATTGACCAAGCTAAAAGCTGAAGCGAAAGAAATTGGGGCACTGATTGTAAAAGCAGGTGGCCCTTGGGTAGAGGGGCTAGACTAAAGGAAATAGGAAGCTGTTGTAATTCAGCAGCTTCTTTACAAATTGAAGTGTAGCCGTGGTTAGGCGCAAGCATTACGCAACTTTTCCATGGCTATTCTTTCTCGTTCTGCTAAATTCAATAAGATTTCAGAGGCTTCATGGATGTATGTGACATCACTCGTTTCCCCAGCTTCATAAAATAAGTCTGAAATACTTTTCCAACGTTTTGCGATTTCTTTGAAGTCTTCATGTGCTTCATGTATCCCATCAATTTTCAATACATCATAACTTTCCTGTAAAAAATCTCGGTATAAATTCCTAAAGATCGACCCTCCTGTTCCCGCTCGTTCCATTAAGGTAGAAGTCGTCTGAAAATCTCTTTTGACATTTTTACTCTGCTTGAACCATTTTTTAATTTCTGTGGCCGTTTTTGCAATGCCTTTGTAACTGATATTTTTAATAGGCGGATTGAGGTATTCGCTCGCATTAGTTGAAATCGCTTTTTTTATCGCTTCTTGTAAATCTGGCAGTTCACCGCTTTTCTCAATCGTATAGCTTTTATTTTTGGATGACATGGGCCCTTTTTCATTTCGAGCTAATTCAAGGCTTTTTAAAGTAGTTTTTACCTTTCCGCCTTGTTGGACGGTATCCACTAAATGGGCAAATTCTTCATCGTAGCCATACATCGCTACATAATGTCCAGCAAAATGGATTTTGCTACTAAAGTATTCCAAATGATAACAATCTAATTTTAGTCCCACTGCTTTGCCCTGCTCCAAGCTGTTTTGCACATTATTCCAAGCCTTTTTAATGGAAGAGGTTTCTTTTACAGCCAATGTTAAATTCAAGTTGCGGCAAATGTTTTGGGTTAAAACATCGGGTTTGACTCGCCCACCGATAAATGGAAAATCCATGATTTTCATGTTCCAAAAAATATAGCTCAATCCTTCTCCAAGGCCGAATAACAGGGGTTCGGATAGTTCAATGCCAAGCTGATTCAATAAGCTTCCAGTGGCTGTGGTTTCACAATGCTGTCCAACAAATGGTTTAAAGTTCTGGATGATCATTCTCGATTTTTTAAACTTGTGTCAAATACTTTGGTGTATGATTACGCTTGGCTATTCTTTTTGACCATTATTCACCCAATTTGGTTTTTAAGTTAGCCAAGTACAAATCCATTGTTTGATTTAAGTCGAAAAACAAATAAGCTAGTGTTCTAAAGTAGGGATTTTTAACAATAGCGACTTCCTTCAATTCAACTTTTGTTCCTCCATGATTTTCTTCGAATCGTCCTTCCCAATATCCTGAAAAATCACTTTCCACAATTTCTATATCAAAACGATTTGGTGGTTGATAGGCTTTCACTTGGAAAGTTATGGGTTTCCCTTTTTTTGGGATTTCTGTCCATTTTTCGGCACCTTTTTGGGTGTGTATCATCTCAATGGATTTTACATCACTGCGCCATGCTTCTTGTCCTTTTATGTCTGTAATTACCTCCCAAATTTGCTGAGGACTACTTTTGAATAGGGCTGTCTTTGTAAATATTCGTTCATTGGGAAGAAACAATCCAATAATCAGTGGCAAAGCCGCAATAATGAGCAGCACAATAATTACTATCTTCATTTTTGATTTCATGTTTACCGTAGTTTATGGCAACAAAATTCGGCTAATAATTTTTGATCTACTTGACGTTTCTTGCTAAGAGACTAATTTCAAAACAGTCTCTAAACGATGGGTAAATAAAAATCGGTTACAAAATGTGCGGGTTTGTAGAAGGGGGGCGATTTAATATACCATTCAAAAGCCGCTTCATCCCGGAGTTCCCAGTTGTATTCAAAAAGGCAAACATTGTAAATGTAATCATACACCGTGTAAAAGTCCTCATAAGGACCTTTGTAGCGAAATACAGCAAATTTTCCACCTTTAATTTTCTTATAACCAACTTCGCCTTTGGGCTGAATTTCTTTGGTGATTA
>JBMYQA010000366.1:0-5310 GCA_049600855.1 Flammeovirgaceae bacterium
CCCAGCGCAAAACCGGACTTTACGATTTCAGTAGCGGACAATTCTTCATCAAAAGCCAAAAAAATGACAAACTTTGTGATGTATTGTTCTTCCATTTATGTGTAGGTGTGATAAAACTGTTTCAAAAGTAAATGAGTGATGAAGGAAAGCGAAATTTTTCCAAACCCCACGCCTAATCCTATTTTTTTTCGGCTAAAAACTCGCTTTGTAAAAATAAAAGGCGCAAAACCTGTTTACCTTTTCTCATTTTAATCACTATAGCATGAACACTAGACTTAAAAATTGATCACATACATAACCAACATCATTATGACTGCTTTAAGCAACCACATTTCCAAACCATCAGCTGAAGGTCAACTTACTCAGGCTTTTGAGCTGCTAACCCAATTAGATCAAATCTTACATTTTATGGAAGTAATTGATGCTGAAACCCGCATTACCTTACCAAGAATCACTTCCTTAAATCGAAATGCACTAATTACAGTAATCACGAAAAGCCAAACCAAGGCAAGGTCGTCACATGAATTGGAACAGCTTGTGACGCATTACCAGCAGCTCGAAGAACTACATACACATATCGAAACGTTGAAAAATAAAATCCTTAGTGCGAAACTGCTTGCAGGTGCCCAGCTATATCGCCAAGGGAAAAAGCTCATTTCCTCATCCAACGAAACAGCTTCAAACACGGAATTACACTTTCCGCTCCAGCCCAATTGCAGTCCCCAGCGAACGAAAAGCAAAATATGCCCTAGAAATGAGTTAGTTCCCATCGCACAACTAGAAGGAACAGGAGAGTTTTGATTTTAAGTACTTACCGCAAATTATTCTCGATTTTTTTTCAATACCTATTGCAGGTTTCAAAACTTGAACTACCTTTGCAGCGGCAAATCGATACAATTAGCTCCTGCTAATCCCCCAGGCCCCGACGGGAGCAAGGGCGTGCGGTCGCAGCAATTGGTATTGGTTTGCTTTTTTTAGTTTTAAGCCAATCAATATTTTTTTCCTCTCCCATAGTAGCCTTCAAAAAGTCAACTATCTTTGCCGCAATTGAAATTCAATCCCTTTCATTCTTAATTACATTACTGATGAAATTCTTTATAGATACTGCCGATTTAGCCGAAATCCGTGAAGCTCATGAGTTGGGCGTGTTAGATGGCGTAACCACCAACCCTTCATTGATGGCCAAAGTAGGCATTAGTGGCAAAGAAAATATCGTGGCTCACTACAAAGCCATTTGCGATATTGTAGATGGTGACGTGAGTGCAGAGGTAATTGCCACAGACTTTGAAGGCATTGTACGTGAAGGAGAAGAACTAGCGAAGATTGATGACAAAATCGTGGTAAAAGTGCCGATGATCAAAGATGGGGTAAAAGCGATCAAATACTTTTCTGATAACGGTATCAAAACCAACTGTACACTAGTATTTTCAGCAGGCCAGGCCATTTTGGCGGCTAAAGCAGGAGCAAGTTATGTATCTCCATTTATTGGACGATTAGACGATATTGCGGCTGATGGCATTGGTTTGATCGATCAAATCGTGACGATTTATGATAACTTTGGATTCGACACGGAAGTATTGGCGGCTTCTGTTCGTCACGTAGATCACCTGATTAAATGTGCGGAACTGGGTGCAGATGTAGCCACTTGCCCACTAAAAGTGATCACGGGTTTACTAAATCACCCACTCACCGATAGCGGATTAGCCAAATTCTTAGCAGATGCTAAAAAGATGGGTTAACCCAACTGAAATACAGGTATTTATATAATTTTCTGGCGACACTTCGTTTTAGACTTAACGAAGTGTCGTTTTCATGTAGAATTGCTATATTTGAGCGAAAACCTTTGTTTTACCAAAGGAACAACAATCGCTACAAGGCGAAATCAAATTAAACCAATTCATGACAGATTCAAACTCAGCAGTTATAAGCGTACGCAATACGTATATTTATCAAGGAAATACTTGCATTATCGAAGATTTAAACTTCGATATTGCCCCTGCTGAATTTGTCTATCTGATTGGTAAAACAGGAAGTGGCAAAACCTCCATTCTTCGCGCCTTGTATGCCGATTTAGAAGCAGAGCGAGGACACATATCTGTTGCAGGTTATCAAATCAATACCATCAAACGCAAACAAATTCCATTTTTACGCCGAAAGCTGGGGATTATCTTTCAAGATTTTGAACTTTTTGTCGATCGTTCCATTGAAGAAAACCTTCGATTTGTCATGGAAGCTACCGGTTGGCGTAATAAGCTCAAAATGGATCAACGCATAGAGCAGGTACTTGGGCAAGTTGGCCTGGATGGAATTCAGCGCAAAATGCCCCACCAACTTTCTGGGGGAGAACAACAACGGGTCGCCATTTCTCGCGCTTTGATTAATAACCCCATGGTGCTCTTAGCCGATGAACCTACGGGAAACCTCGATCCGATTGTCGCCAATGACATCCTCGACTTGTTTATCAGCATTAGCAATCAAGGCACTTCGGTGATTATGGCCACACACCACCATAACTTCCTGCGCACCTTTCCCGCACGTGTACTTTATTGTGGCGAAGGCAAAGTGAAAGATGTGAGCAAGGATAAAGTGATTAAGCGCATGAAGGAGTAATTTCCAGATTCAATCCTTTGTATGAAATTCACCTTCTTATCTTCCAAAAACAAAGGTTCTTGGCGCATTCCCCCTCTCCTACTCCACAACCTCCTTCCATCAAAGCCCATGAAGATGCTTCCGCAATTACTCGCATATTTACATTGTGCTTTTTAAATTTGAAAAGAGAACATCAAAACCTAAATAATCCTTAGTATGAAGAAAAAAATCATACTCGCTGTAGTACTTGTCTTGCTTGCTTTTGTTGGGTATAAATCCTACAAGTACTTCTTTGTGAAAGTAGAAAGCATGCAATCCATTTACCTTATTCCCAAAGATGCCATCTACATCATTGAGATGAAAGATGCCATTGGAAGCTGGGAAAAAGTCAGTACCCATCCCATGTGGGCGCATTTGCGAAAAAACGATTACTTTGCCGAACTCACTGAAAGTGCAAATAGCTTAGATGCTTTGGTAAAGGATAGTCCCATACTGGGCAAACTCGTTGGCAAACGAACCATCTTAGTTTCAGCACACATGTTTCGGCGCGATAACTACGACTTTGTATTCGCCGTTGACCTCAAACGACAAGCACGACTCCCCATCGAAGGCATCATCGATAATTTTACAGGAAGTGGTTATAACGTAACCAAACGAGATTATCACGGGCAGAAAATCATCGAGTTGTACGATAAAGAATCGCGCGAAACCCTTCACATCTCATTTATCAAAAATAACTTTGTAGGCTCTTACCAAGCCAAACTATTGGAAGCTTCCATCGATCAAATGGGTGAGCCTATCATTGGTCGTGATTTGAACTATATTGATATCAGTAAAAAGGTAGATAATGACGGCATGTTCCGCTTTTACATGCAATATTCTTACTTGGATGAGTACATGCGTTGCTACATGGATGAAGAAGATGAATACGTAAAAGCGCTGAGTGAGCAATTGTATTATACAGGTGTTGATTGCGATTTGAAGGAGAAAGTCATTGAGATGAAAGGATACACGAATATCAACGATTCCATCAATTCGTACCTGTTAGCTATGCTTCGCTCGGGTAAAGGAGCCATGGACATCACCAAAATTGCGCCACAACGTACTGCCTTTTACATGGGTTTGGGCTTTGATAGTTTCTCTGAATTTACCGATAACTTCAGCAATTTATTGAAAGAAACTACCGAAGATTACGATGAATATGTGAAGAATATCGAAAAGGTCGAAAACTTTTTAGATATCAGCCTTAAAGATGATTTCTTTGGTTGGGTAGATGATGAATTGGCTTTTATTCAAACGCAACCAGGTAAATTAGGTAAGGATAATGAGTTTGCCGTAGTGTTGAAAGCCAAAAGCGGTGAGGATGCTGCTGAGCGCTTAGGGCATATCAGTGAACAAATTCGCAAAAAAACCCCTGTAAAATTTAAAGAGGTTCAGTATAAAGGCCATGCCATCAACTTTTTATCGGTAAAAGGTTTTTTCAAATTGATGTTGGGTAAATTCTTTTCAAAACTCGAAAAGCCATACTTTACCATTATTGATGATTATGTAATTTTCAGTAATCATCCACAAACCATCAAAAGTATTATTGACGATTATGTAGCGGAAAAAACCTTAGCTAGATTAGAAGAGTTCGGTACTTTCCAAAAGGAGTTCAACGACAAATCTAACGTGTTTATTTATATTCAAACACCTGTGCTGCATGAAAACCTTAAAGGCTTTGTTAGTCCCGAAACCTGGAGAGATATTGACAAAAACAAGCAATTTATTGTCTGTTTTTCACACATTGGTTTCCAACTGACTAAAGACGGAGATATGTTCTCTACGAGAATGGCAAGTTGGTATAACGATCCTCAAGAGGTTCAGGAAAATGCCAAACAAATTGAGTTTGAGAAAAAACAAAAGGCCAGTAAAGATTTAGGAGAAGTAATTTTAAAAACGAAAGATGGAACCGATAGTCTAGTGAAAGCGGATACCGATGACTTACTTGAAGCCGTTGAGGAAGAAGAAATTATGGCTATTGAAGAAATTTCTATTGACGATTTTACTGCAGACGAGCAAGAAGAAAAGTATGAAGACGGCACCTTGAAAGTCAAATTTGGGATTAAAGATGGCCTAAAACATGGTTGGTATTATGAATATCATCCAAATGGAGAGCTAAAAATGAAAGGTAAATTCGACAAGGACAAACGCGAAGGCGTTTGGAAAGAGTACGATGAAAATGGCAAACGCATTCGCAAAGTGCGTTACCGAAACGGGCAAGCGCAATAAGCTTTACAACACCAATCGGGGTTAGTTCAATTTGAAACAGCCCCGATTGCTTTTATTCCCTTCCTAATCTTCACGTTCTAACAACGCTATCACATTTTCAAGCGGCCTGCCAATCACGGCTTTATCTCCTTTCACGACAATTGGCCGCTCAATCAGTTTAGGGTATTCGACCATAGCATTAATCCATTCTTCTTCTGACAATTCTTTCCCCTTAAAATTTTCTTTAAAAATAGCCTCCCCCTTTCGGATCAAATCCTTTGCTGGAATACCTAACTTCCTGAGCAAATCGGTTAGTTCTTCTTTTGTAGGTGGCGTTTTTAAATACGCTACAGTTTCAAATGTGATTCCTTTTTGAGTAAGGAAGTTAACACTGTCTCTACTTTTGCCACATCTAGGATTATGGTAAATTTTCATAACAATTCGTTTAAAAGCGCTACATCAATCAATTTT
>JBMYQA010000367.1:0-5296 GCA_049600855.1 Flammeovirgaceae bacterium
GAAATTAAGAGTTGTGAATAATCATGAACACTAGAGCGTTGGATTCTATTTAAACTTAACTCCTAAGTATCGAAAAGGTTTATGCAGGTTTGATCTTTGCCCTCCGTTTCGGAAAATCAAAAATTTATTGGGGTTCATCCACAAAATCATTTATTTTGGGCAGATTTTTTTAAAAGAATCGGCAATTTTCTTAATTGCTTGATTTTGAGGTTCTACAACCTCTTAATTATAAAACGTAACAAATTTTCTATCACATCACCCACTTGTACAACCAATGGACATTGCTGATAATAAAATAGTATCACCAAGATATAAATTCAAAGATTTAAAAGTATATGCTTCTACAGAGTGGCTTGCAGAAGGCAAGAAAAAATATAGAAGGGTATTTGAAAAAGACGAGGTCGCTTACCTGTATGTAGAACTCTCTGGTTATAATAAGCTATTTGACAATGCAGATTGGGATGCGAAAATCCAATTGATTTGTCATCGATTTGTAAAAAATGGCAAAGAGAAGATTTGTACATTAGATGTTGATCGGAAAATAGCTGAGGAAGAACCTGTTTTTTATGTAAGAGAAGGCTGGGGGCATGCCAATACGGGTCAATATTGGAAAAGAGGAAGCTACCTTTGGGAAGCCTATATTGCCGAAGAAATTACAGTTCCTCAAGATACTCCACATAATGATGATGGTACCGAACATGAAGGTGAAACGACCTTAGACTATCGTTTAGCAGGATCGGTTACCTTCTACATCGAAGATGCTGGTTTGGTAACAGAAGATGAAAACCCCTATTTTGATATCAACCATGTCAGATTGTATGAAGGAGCTGGCAGTGGAGTAAATATGGCTGATCGAACCTATTTTACTCAGTTTAATCGAGCAGAAACGCGTTACGTTTGGGCCGAATTCTTTTTCGAAAATATGCTCGATCGCTCTTGGTATGGTGAGTTCTTCTTTAACTTCTATAACTCGGAAGGGCAATTGAAGGGAACAACTTCCGAATTGCGTCAAATTCGCCAAGAAGAAGATGAAATTACTATTGTAACAGGTTGGGGATCAGATACAAAAGGAACGTGGTTTAACGACCGATATACCTTGGAAATTGTATTTATGGGAAAACTGATTGCAGTAATTCCATTCAAATGCGCCGAAAAAGAGGTAGAAGGCTACAGTAAAGTGTTTTTAGGTGATGAGGTGATTTTAGAACCTCAAATTGAGGATCAGGAGGAAGCGACTAATGAAACACTGGAAGAATTATTAGCGGAATTAGACACACTCGTAGGACTTCGAGAAATTAAACAACAAGTTCGCGATTACTTGGAATACTTGGAGTTTTTGAAAATCCGTAAGGAAAAAGGCTTCAATGAGGACGATAACATGAGTCTTCATTCGGTATTTAAGGGCAATCCTGGGACGGGTAAAACGACTCTTGCTCGTTTACTTGGTAAGATTTATCATAAGATGGGTTTCTTGAGTAATGGAAAATTACATGAGGTTGGTCGAAGTGAATTAGTGGGTCAATACATTGGGCAAACCGCTCCTAAAGTGAAAGATGTGATTGAACGTGCACGGGGTGGGGTGTTGTTTATTGATGAAGCCTATGCCTTGGTCAGAAATGAAGACGATGACAAAGATTACGGGAAGGAAGTAGTTGAAGTGTTGGTGAAAGAAATGTCGGATGGTAAAGGTGATTTGGCTATTTTTGTAGCAGGCTATCCTGCTGAAATGGATGTGTTCATTAATTCAAACCCTGGTTTTAAATCGAGGTTTAATGTCACGTTCGAATTTCCCGACTATTTACCACAAGAACTCATCAAAATTGGCGATTTGGTTACTAGCAAGAAAGAAATGCAACTTTCTAAAGGGGCACGAGCATACTTGCGTAAGCAGTTAACTGAAAAATATCGAAATCGCGATAACTCCTTTGGCAATGCACGTTTGGTGGGCAATATCATGGATAAGGCCAAATTGTACATGGGTTTGCGTGTGATGAAAAACCTGAAAACGGATAAGATTGAGGAAGTTCCAAGGGAACTACTTCAAAATATTCGTCAGCGCGATTTGGAGCGTGTATTTGCCGAAAAGAAGAAACGTTTGCCTCAAATTGGCTTAGACGAAGCTTTACTCAATCAGGCCTTAGAAGAACTCAATGCCTTAATTGGGTTAGCGAGCGTGAAGAAGGAAATCAACGAGTTGGTAAGTCTTGTGCGTTTTTATACAGAATCTGGGCGAGATGTATTGGGTAAAATGTCTTTGCATACTGCCTTTAAAGGAAATCCTGGAACAGGTAAAACTACCGTGGCGCGTATCCTATCTAAAATTTTTAAAGCATTAGGCATTTTAGAACGAGGACATTTGGTAGAAGGGGATCGTCAAAGTTTAGTAGCTGGATTTATCGGACAAACTGCGCTCAAAACAAAAGAAATGATTGAGCGCGCAAAAGGGGGCGTCTTATTTATTGATGAGGCTTATGCGCTATTTTCTGAGGGAACAAAGAATGACTTTGGCAAAGAGGCGGTGGAAATTATCCTGAAGGAAATGGAAGACAGCCGTGGAGAGTTTATTGTGATTGTTGCTGGATATACGGAGCCAATGGATAACTTCTTGAAGATGAATCCAGGCTTGAAATCCCGTTTTGATAAAGAACTTATTTTTGAGGATTTCACAAAAGAAGAATTAGTGGAGGTGGTTAAATACATGTTCGCAGAAGAGAATTTAGAATTGAATGCAAAGGCGGCTGAACACATGGAGAAATACTGTTATTACCTTTATAACAGAAGGGATAAGTTCTTTGGTAATGCGCGAACCATACGAAAAATTGTGCGTAGAGTGACGAAGAATCAGCATTTGCGTATGGCAGGCTTACCCAAAGAAAAACGTACTGAAAAAGTGCTTCGTACAGTTATTTTAAATGATGTGAAAGAATTCAGTTCGGATAACAAAGAATTAGGCGGTAAGCCAAGTATTGGATTCAATATCTATTAATAGAAACAAATAGCATTTATCTTCAAGTGAGAAGTTAGAGATTGGAAGCTAGATTATGCTAAGTTCCAGCTTCTAACTTCTTTTTTTACGTATTGCATGAATTTAGGACATTAGCTCACTATAGCAAATAATTCCAATCACTTCCTTATCTTTGCAGCGAAAATGAATTCATCCATTCTTAACCAACACTACACATGGAAAAAATAGGTGTTATCGGTGCCGGTACTATGGGAAATGGCATCGCCCACGTTTTTGCCCAAAAAGGTTACCACGTAAACTTGATCGATGTTTCTGAATCTGCACTCGAAAAAGCATTAGCGACCATCGAAAAAAACTTAGATCGTCAGATCAAAAAGGGAATCATTGATGAGGCAGGCAAACAAACCACCTTAAATAACATCACCATATTTAAAAATATGGAAGCTGCTGTACAAGACCGTGACTTAGTAGTGGAGGCAGCAACAGAAAATATAGACCTTAAGCTACGCATTTTTGCTGATTTGGATAAAGTAGCTCCTGAGAATACCATCTTAGCATCCAACACTTCTTCCATTTCGATTACCAAAATTGCGAGCGTGACGAATCGGCCTGATAAGGTGATTGGCATGCATTTCATGAATCCCGTACCAGTAATGAAGTTGGTGGAGGTCATTCGAGGCTATGATACCAGCGATGAGGTATTGGAGCGCACCATGGAATTATCTGCTAAACTGGGTAAAGTACCTGTAGAAGTAAACGATTACCCTGGTTTTGTCGCCAATCGTATTTTAATGCCTATGATTAATGAGGCCGTGTATACCTTATTCGAAGGCGTTGCTGGGGTTGAAGAGATTGATACGGTAATGAAGCTAGGCATGGCTCATCCAATGGGTCCTTTGCAATTGGCCGACTTTATTGGGCTAGATGTCTGTTTGGCGATCTTAGAAGTATTACACGATGGTTTTGGCAATCCAAAATATGCGCCATGTCCATTGTTGGTAAATATGGTTACTGCTGGGCATAAAGGAGTAAAGTCGGGAAGTGGTTTCTACGATTGGTCACATAAAACCAAAGAACTCATTGTTGCCAAACAATTTAAAAAGCATAAAAAAGTAGTAGAAGCGGTTTAACAAGCGTGGATTAATTACATTTTGTATGGACAAGGCCCAGCCTTGTCCCTTTTTGCTGTGTACTTATCTATTCCCCCACTTATCTACAATTCTAACTTCCAAAACTAAACAAATCCGCTACCTTTGTGGTTACGCATCAGTACCCATTACACATAGACCATTCATGAGTTACCTACTTTACACCATTAGCTAGGTATAATGAATTTAGTTTATTTAGTTGAAAATCAAGAAAATACAGTGGTATGGCTGACAAGAAAAACAAAAATGAGATTGATGTAAATAAGATTGATTTGGAAAAGATGCGTGAGCAAAGTGCTGAAAATCCAGGCCTATTGCCCTATGCACACACTGCAGGTGGAGCCATTGTAAAACCCGAAGATATGGGTAAAGTAATGGGCAAAGCTATCCAGGCAATGCACGAGCAAACGGACAATCAATTCCAACAGTTGTATGAGCAAATGCAGGTATTAGTGCAACAAGCACAAGGTTTGAAAGAACGCAAAGAAGTATCCGAACGTATTTATTTAGCAGATATCCCTTTTGAGCCAGTGATTGGTCATACCTACTACCTCTATATGCGAGACGAAGATTCTGATGTATTATCGATGATTGCTCCACATGAATGGGGGCGAACCAAACGTTACAAACGTTACCTCGCAACTGTTTACCTATTAGCCGACCATACTTGGGAAGTGAAAGACCTTGCCCCCGCAGAAGAAGCAGAAGAAAATGAATAAGAAAGAACTGGAAGAATCCCTATCTATAAATCTCCAATTTGAAAAACGCGGAGGCTTATTGCCTGTGATTGTTCAGGATGTGGAAAGTAAGGATATCCTAATGCTGGGCTATGCGAATCAAGAAGCTTGGCAAGAAACCTTGAATTCGGGTATGGCTACGTTTTGGAGTACATCTCGTAATGAAATCTGGACAAAAGGAAAAACCTCTGGCGATTACCTAGCCATTCAAGCAATTTTAGTGGACTGCGATCAGGATGCAATTATTTACCAAGTTGAGCGTCTTGGAAGTGGGGCTTGTCATACGAAGAACAGCAATGGCGAAGCTCGGAAGAGTTGTTTTTATCGAAAATTGCAGGCCAACCAGTTGCTAGTAAATCTTGAGAAGTAAAGCAGTAAGAAACTGTTTTAAAATAAGTACTCGGCAACAAATAGTTTATACTAAATTTTGGAAGTGTTTTTTGTTC
>JBMYQA010000368.1:0-5291 GCA_049600855.1 Flammeovirgaceae bacterium
GTGCAGCTTGAAGCGTTTCTTCCATAAATTCACTACTGACATGAACCAGACAATATTTTAATGACTGCTTGACAACTGTGCAAATGTTTTTTGACTAACAAAGTTAAATTAAAGTTACAATAGATCATGTAAAATAAGATTTTTCATTTTCAAAAATCAAAAAACGTTCTATTTTTCGTTCCTGTAGTGATCAAATTATAATCGTTGGTTGTGCTGCTCAAAAGAAGCGTTTAACAACCGCAGAAGTAATAGGAGCAGGCAAAATCAGTAGCTCTTGAGCCAATTTGGATTTACAGCTTAGCGCAAGTAGTATTGTATATAGAAGAAATAAACGTAATTGTTGCGTTTATACAGATGTTGTAACCAATAGAAAATGAACAAGTATCTGATTTTTTTGCTTTTTGCTTTTGCTTCTTGTGGAAGGGAGAATAGAAGTGAACCATTCCTTGAAGATTCACTTTGGACAAGAAACATCGAAAACCCAATAATGTCAGCAGGGTTTAAAGCTATTGACGGATATACTGCAATATCCGTAAGCGACCCAAGTGTGCTGTTTGACGAGGAAGATAATATTTGGAAAATGTGGGTGGCTATTGGTTGGTTTGAGGGGGAACAGTTTAAGACAGGAATTAAATACGCAGAAAGCAATGACGGCACTTCTTGGTCGATTCATCCGGATATTTGTTTGCAGCCTTCAACTGTTTCATCTTCATGGGACTACACTTCGGTTGAAACACCCATGGTTGTAAAAGTGGAGAACAATCCAAGCGATAAAAAATATCTGCTGTGGTATTCCGGTGGGAATATCACAATCAATCCTTTAGGAGAAGATTACCCGAGATTCCAAATTGGTTTAGCATATTCGGCTGACGGAATTACTTTTAATAAAATTTCGGAGTCCGAATCACCTTATCAACAAGAAGGCTTGGTGTTTAAAGTAGAAGATGCATTTCCTTCTTTTCCTTCGGTTAAAACAGGCATAGTAGCTGACCCCTCTGTTATCTACGAAAATGGTGTTTTTAAAATGTGGTTTACAAGTATTGGCTTGACAATAAACGATGAAGATGTAGATGGAGGAGTAGCTTATGCCGAATCTGTTGATGGTATTAACTGGACTGCTTCTGCACAAAACCCGTTACAATCACTCAAAAGGATAAGTGAAGATTTTGTTGCGCAACCCGCAGTAGTTTATGACGCTCAATCAAGTCAGTACGAGATGTGGTTCAGTGCTGATTACGAGTCTGAATTAGAAGAAGTGGGAATGAACGGGACAATTGGTTTTTGGTATGCTAATTCAGCAGACGGACTGAATTGGACAGTTAGCAGAGACGATGATCGTGATTTCAAATATGCTAAAAATATACAAAGTGAAGCGTTTGGCTTAACTGTGGGATGCTTTCCGACTTATAAAAATGATTCGTTGATATTGTACTATGGAGCCTTATCATCGGGTCAATCATTTAGTGGAAATCCGTGGCCTTACGTGCACGTAATAAATTCGGCTATTAAAGAAAATCAATAGACGCTACTGGTTACAACAATGTATAAGAATTGCTCGTATCCTCACAAACTACGCTTATACTAACCGTTTTAGCCAATTAGAAGGTATCTCTCCCAGCCACTAACCTTCTATCTACATTGATCAACCACTTATCAATAATCCTCTACCAAATTAAAGCAATTTCAGTTGTATTAGGGCAAAGTGCTCAGATTGCCTGCACTTAGACTCAGTTCAACTCAAATTTATGCTTGTTTGTTTACAAAACGAAAAATATCCAATGAATTACAAATCCCTATTTCTAACCTTAATGGCATTGGTTTCTACCTCTTTGGCCTTTGGGCAGATTGATGCTAGAATGTTCCAAAACCCTGATGTTTCTGAAAATCAAATTGTTTTCACCTATGCAGGGGACATCTGGGTAGTCTCAAAAAATGGCGGATTGGCCAACAAATTGAGTTCTCCCAAAGGCTCGGAGATGTTCGCAAAATTTTCTCCTGACGGTAAAACCATTGCTTTCTCAGCAAATTACGATGGCAATAGCGATGTGTACACCATACCTGTAACGGGCGGCATCCCTTCCCGAATTACCTATCACAGTGGCTTTGATCGCTTGGTAGATTGGCATCCTACAGGTGATAAAGTACTCTTTTCTTCTTCTCGCGAAAGCGGCAGACAACGCTTCAACCAATTTTATGCCATAAGCACCCAAGGTGGCGTAGCCGAAAAGTTACCTATGCCTTATGGCGATTTTGGCGCTTACTCTGCTGATGGTAAGCAATTGGTATTTAATTACCAATCGCGTGTATTCCGTACTTGGAAGCGCTATAAAGGCGGAGCTGCTCCTGATTTGTTCGTATTTGATCTTGACAAACAAACCTCAAGAAACATCACCAATAACATCAAAAGTGATGAATACCCGATGTGGAGTGGCGATAAAATCTATTACTTGTCCGATAATGGCCCCAACCAACGTTATAACATTTGGGTGTACGATACCAAATCAAAGAAAAATAAGCAGGTGACTACCTTTAAGGAGTACGACATTCACTTCCCTTCGATTGGGCCAAAGGATATCGTATTTGAAGCTGGCGGTAAATTGTATTTAATGGATTTGGCTTCGCAGAAATACAAAGAGGTGAAGGTTCAGGTAATTACTGATCAGGCTAATTTAGCACCTAGACGAGTAGCCGTTAAAGACTTATTGTCTTGGGGAGATATTTCTCCTGACGGCAAGCGAATCATTGCTACGGCTCGCGGAGAAGTATTTTCTGTTCCTGTAGAAAATGGGGTGACTAAAAACTTGACGAGCTCTTCAGGCGCTGCTGAGCGATTTGCTACTTGGTCGCCCAATGGAAAATACATTGCTTATTGGAGTGACAAAACAGGGGAGTATCAACTGACCTTGTTAGATTTGGAAACGAATCAAGAAAAAGCGCTTACCAGCTATAAATCAGGTTACAAGTATCAGCTATACTGGTCTCCTGATAGCAAGAAATTGGCATTTGTAGACCAAACAATGGACATCAACTATTTCGATATGGAATCGAATAAGACGGTGAAAATGGATAAAGGCATGGGACTATTCCACGGTGGTTTGAGTGGGTTTACCTTTAGTTGGTCTTCAGATAGCAAATGGATTACTTATTCACGCTCACTTGAAAATAACCACAATGCGATTTTTATCTACGATATTGCTGAGCAGAAGCGTCACCAAGTAACTAGTGGTTACTATAACGATGCAAACCCTACATTCGATCCTGATGGCAAGTATCTGTATTTGTCAACGGGTCGAAACTTTAGTCCTTCATACAGTGATATTGATGCTACATTCATTTATCCGAACAGTACCCAATTGGCTGTAATTACCTTGCGTAAAGATATTGCATCCCCTCTCGCTCCCAAAAACGATGAAGTTGCCATTAAGGCTGACGAGAAAAAGGATGATGACAAAAAAGAAGGGGAGAAAAAAGATGATGACAAAAAGAAGGATGAGGATAAAGGTTTAAAAATCGACCTAGAGGGCTTTGAAGAGCGCTTGGTGGTTTTGCCTGTTCCTGCAGGAAACTATGGTGGTTTGGAAGCCGTTTCAGGAAAGTTGGTATTCCAACACTATCCGAATACAGGCTCGGCAAACCGACAGAGTACACTCAAGTTTTATGATGTGAAAGCCCGCGAAGCCCAAACCATTGTAGAAAATGCAGGAGGATTTGAACTTGCTGCTAATGGAAAGAAAATAGCGGTATTTAGTAGAGGAAATATTTATGTCGTAAATGTTGCGCCAAGCCAAAAGTTGAATAAGCCTGTAGACCTCTCAAATATGTATATGGTGTTGAATCCTAAAGAGGAATGGCGACAAATCTTTACAGATGCTTGGCGTTTGGAGCGTGACTTCTTCTACGATAAAAATATGCATGGCGTAAACTGGGAAGCCCAACGAGAAAAGTATGGAGCCATGATTGAAAATGCGGTAACACGTGCTGACGTGAATTATGTGTTGGGTGAATTGATTGGCGAATTGAATGCCTCTCATACGTATCGTGGAGGTGGTGATACCGAAAGAAGTAGCTACAGCAATGTGGGTTATTTGGGGGTGGATTGGGAATTATCAAACGGTTATTACAAAATCGCCAAAATCATTAAAGGTGCAGTTTGGGATTCGGAGGTACGCTCACCTTTTGCGCAACCTGGTGTGCAGGTGAAGGAAGGAGATTACCTTTTGGCAGTAAATGGCATACCTGTAGATAGCAACAAGGAAGTTTTTGCAGCGTTCCAAGGCATGGCTGGCGAAACAGTAGAGTTGACGATCAATAGCTCGGCAACTATGGAAGGAGCAAAATCCATAATTGTGAAGACCTTACGCAGCGAAAGTCGTTTGCGCCATCTGGCTTGGATTGAAGCAAATCGCAAGCGCGTAGAAGAAGCAACAGACGGCCGAATTGGTTACATCTATGTGAGAAGTACAGGTATTGATGGACAAAATGAATTGGTACGTCAGTTCGCCGCGCAGTTTAATAAGGATGGCTTGATCATTGATGAGCGGTTCAATAGTGGAGGCCAGATTCCCGATCGCTTTGTGGAGTTGTTGAACCGTAAGCCATTGGCATATTGGGCAGTTCGCGATGGCAAAGATTGGCAATGGCCTGTATTTGGCAACTTTGGCCCCAAGGCCATGTTAATCAACGGCTGGAGTGGTTCAGGTGGTGATGCTTTCCCCGATTACTTCCGTAAAGCTGGTTTGGGTAAATTAATTGGCACCCGAACTTGGGGTGGATTGATCGGTATCAGTGGAGCACCACAATTGATTGATGGAGGTACAGTAACCGTACCTACTTTCCGTATGTATGACCCTGATGGCAAATGGTTTAAAGAAGGTCATGGCGTTGACCCTGACATTGAAGTGAAAGAAAACCCAGGAGAGCTGTCAAAAGGAACAGATGGACAGCTCGAAAAAGCCATTGAGTGGATTAAGGAAGAATTGAAGAAATACAAAGGCAAACCTGATCACGCTCCTTATGATAAGATGTGATAAACTGCCTTAAAGATGGAAAAACAATAAGAGAGAGAGCTGCTCAGCAATGGGCAGCTCATTATCATTATTCGTGTACCAAAAGCGCCTTGCCTTAGCTAGATGCAAATAAATTCAGTTTAGCGCTAAACAAAAAAGACAAACAGTCTTTTAGATATTTTTGTATCTTTGAAATAGCATTTTAGATTACTATTCGTGTTAGATAATACTACTGTGTAAACTAAATTATTTAACATTCTGAAGTTGTTTGTAGAGTTAGTAAAA
>JBMYQA010000369.1:0-5268 GCA_049600855.1 Flammeovirgaceae bacterium
AGGAAACTTGCAACCATTGAGTCAAAGCTTTGAAACTTTGACTAGCATAATTTCTGTATTTGATTATCAGAACTATCGGGTATAGCACAATTATTCTTGTACTACTTATAAAACTAGCTGCAAACCTAAAACCTAAAAATCTAGTGGGTCGAAATTCTTGAAATGCCCGTTCATTTGAATTTTCTTCTTTGTTTTTTCGGCATCTCGAAGCACAGGGATGCTTCTGCTGAGGTGATCTGTCATGAAGCGAATGCGCTCACTTTCTGTGTGCATTTGCAACATGGCGTATTCTTGCCTAAAGTTAAAGCCCACTTTATGCCCAATTTTATAGGAAAGGAACTTGGTATCGTAACTAATTTCTACACGAACACCTAGAATTTTGTAGAGTTCCATTGCTTTCTCAATGACTAAGATTTTTTCACTTTCTGTAGCATCGTCAACAATGTCTATAAACTCTACCTCTCCACCAGCATATAGTTTGCCTCCCATTGGATTTTCAACGTTCAGGACTTTGAATAAACGCGTTCCTTTGGTTTTGATATCTAGTCGGCCATCAGAATAGGCATTGACAATTTCCTGAAGTTGGATTTCCGTACCAAAATCCCCTATTTTATCATCAATATAAGCGGGTATGCCAAATCGAATTCCCGTTGTTTCGCAATCGTGAATGAGTTGTCGATAACGAGGCTCAAATACGTGTAGATTAAGGGATTCATATGGGAATACCACATTTTTTAACGGGAAAAAAGGCAATTTTGTAGCCATAGGCCTTATTTCAGTAACTTCTAGTCAGGTGATTAAAAAAGGCGATGGAACAAACCATCGCCTCAATATACTTGATTTATGGGCAATTGCCTAACAAAGATTTAGACAAACTAACCATCATATACTTTTAACCATTCATGGAGAGTAAAAACTCTTCATTGTCTTTGGTGCCACGCATATTATTTAATACGTATTCCATGGCTTCATTTGGATTCATATCTGACATAAATTTACGCAAAATCCAAACTCTTGATAAGGTATCTTTATCAAGCAATAGATCTTCTCTTCGTGTACCTGAAGAAGGCACATCAATTGCAGGGTAAACTCTTCTGTTAGCCAATCGTCTATCCAATTGAAGTTCCATATTACCTGTACCTTTAAATTCTTCAAAGATCACTTCATCCATTTTAGAGCCTGTTTCAATTAATGCGGTAGCTAAAATGGTAAGTGAACCTCCATTTTCCACATTTCGAGCTGCTCCGAAGAAACGCTTCGGCTTATGTAAGGCATTCGCATCCACACCACCCGATAAGATTTTACCAGAAGGAGGTGCTACGGTATTGTAAGCGCGAGCCAATCTGGTAATGGAGTCTAATAAAATAATGACATCATGACCACATTCGACCATTCGCTTGGCTTTTTCCAAAACCATAGAAGCTACTTTCACATGTCTTTCTGCTTGCTCATCAAAAGTAGATGCGACTACTTCTCCGTTTACGCTTCTAGCCATGTCGGTCACCTCTTCAGGGCGTTCATCAATCAGCAAGATGAGCAAATAGCATTCAGGGTGATTTTTAGCGATTGCATTCGCTACTTCCTTGAGTAATACCGTTTTACCTGTTTTTGGCTGTGCTACGATCATGCCACGCTGTCCCTTTCCAATAGGAGCAAAAAGATCGAGAATTCTGGTGGAAAACCCATTCGGTTTGCTGCTTAATTTTAAGCGTTCGTTCGGGAATAATGGCGTTAAGTATTCAAAAGGAACGCGATCTCGAATTTCTTCTGTCGTTTTTCCATTAACCGTTTCTACACGCAATAAAGCGAAGTATTTTTCGCCATCTTTAGGCGGACGAATTTGTCCTTTTACCGTGTCACCTGTTTTTAGTCCAAACAACTTAATTTGAGATGGCGATACATATATATCATCAGGACTGGCCAAGTAATTGTAATCCGAAGAACGCAAAAAGCCATAGCCATCTTGCATGATTTCTAGTACGCCTTCATTAACAATTACCCCATCGAAATCGCGAATACTAGCCCTTCTTTTCGGTTTATAATCTTTCTTTTCAACAGACTCTTCTACAGATTCCTCTTGTTTATCGTTAGCCTTGTTACGATTTGTTGGCTGCCGTTCAGTCGCTTCTTCACTAGCTGGAGGGGTCACATTTTCACGGGCTTTTCGAGAGGTTGTTTTTTTCTCATTTCGGTCTTCTCTTCCCTTCTTCTCTTCAACTTTTCGACTTTGACGTTGTTTCGTAGCAGGTGCTTTGTTTTCTTCAGCAGCAGGTTCTTGTTCTGCTGTTTCTACATTTTTATCTTCTTTCTCAGCATCGTCTTTTTTGCTGGATTTACGGGTTTTTGTACGCCTTTTAAGTTCAGGCTTTTGAGTAGCATTTTTAGTGGCAGCTTCTTTTTTCTTCGGTAACTCAGACTCAGGCAAAATCGCTTGCTGGTCTAAGATTTTATAAATGAGTTCCTTCTTAGTAAGCTTGCTGTACTGTTTAGCTCCTAGTTCCTCCGCAATTACTTTCAACTCAGACATGAGTCTGACTTCCAAATCTTCGATTGTGTACATATCAGGAATCAAAAATGATTTTGGTTAAGGATTAACCAGTTATGGGTTTGTACTAAATTGAATTACTTAAATGATTGATTTTGCTCTAAAAGTGAGGGCAAAAAAGAGGTATTTCATATCGTGGGATATGCAATTGCAAGTATAGGGGGAATTTATTTCATAGCAAAATTATTCCTAACTTTTTGAACTTTATTTATCCATAATAAGTGCCAATAACTGCAAAAAATGACTAGAACACCTTCAGTACGATCTTGAACGCAGTTGTAAATCAATTAAAAAGTGATCGGAAAGTGAAGCTGAAACACGGGCGTGTTCTATGAATTGATCAAGCTTGTAAAATCGACGAAGTAAGTTGTTTTTATTGTGGAAGTAGGTATCTAAGTAGGAGGGAGGGAGAAAGAAACCAATGGGTTTAATAGCTCGAACTTGAAAATGCGTTGAAAATAGGGCTTTGATTTGACGAGGAGAATAATACCAAATGGGCATTTTTTCCTGACCGACTATTGCCCGCACAGCCTTACGGGTACTTCTTCTAAAAGCCGCTTTAAAATTAAACTTTTTTAGAAAAGCGATACTTTCCCAAATGCAATATGTGGGCATAATGACCAAAATGATACGCCCATTGGCCGTTAAAAGCTGGGGAACATGTTGCGCCCATGCTGAAAGGTCGCGTGGTGAGACACAATTAAAGCCACCAAAATTCGAAAAAATGAGATCAAATTGATGTGTTCCAAATTGTTGAAGACTTTTTTGTATGCTGCAAATCTCGACTCGGATTGAACGCGCTGCTTTTTGGACTTTAAGTCTCGTTTGAATAACCATTTCCTCCGAAATATCTGTCGCAATTACCTGATGGCCTTTGGCAGCTAAGTAAAGTGCATCTTCACCAGTACCACAGTTGGTTTCCAATACGTTCAATGGAGAGGATGGAAGACTTTGGTTGAGGTGATTCCAAACGAGTTGACGCTGAAGTTTTCCCGTATGCGTGTAAGTAAAGGAATCATCGTAGTTTGCAGCAATATGATCAAAAATGGCGGACATGCTTGGTAAATAGCAGCGTTAGCTTTGGAGCTTTGGCTTTTCAAACTGTTTCATCTGAATGGCATAATAAAACTCTCCTAAGGTGTGATAAGGTAATTGAATGAGCGATTTGAAAAAGGTTTTATAGGCTGAGCCTCGTTTAAAACCACTTTTAGCTTTTGTTTTACGGTGTACCTGATGAATGTAACGGTGTAGTTTTCGGTAGTAATTGGGTTGAAATGTATTGTGAAACATCATGTCTAAATCGTCAGAATCACTCCAATTTGCCTTGAGGGTTAAATCTGTTTTTACTTTTTCATAAAACTTAGTGCCAGGAAGTGGATACGATACGGAAACGCCAATGTAGTCAGGAGCTAAACGCCTCACCATCTGCACAGTTTTTTGGATATCCTCTTTTTGCTCGTCTAAGTAGCCAAATTGTAGGAAAAAAGCCACTTTTATCCCATGTTGCTTGAGTAGTTTGGTAGCATCCGAAATTTGGGTTAACGTGGTTCCTTTATCCATGGCATCTAAAATGCGTTGTGAACCTGACTCTGCGCCAATCCAAACGGTATCAAGACCAGATGCTGCCAAGGCTTGAATGGTATCGGCTTCCAAGAGTAAGTCGGCACGCGATTGAATTTTATAAGAAAATTGGAGTTTGCGGTCTTGCACCAATGCATTAAACTGTTGAACCCAGCCTGGTTTTAAACCAAAAATATCATCACACATCCAAAAGTGATCTACTTGATAGCGGGTAATGAGGTAGTCGATATCCGCTACAATTCGTTCGGGGCTATGGCTGTTGTAACGATTTCCATAAATCGGTTTGGCACACCAATTACATTTAAAAGGACAACCTCTTGTTGTCCCCAAATTCAATGAAAAATAACCATGCTTTTCAAGCCAAATCGTTCGATAGGGCGCTAGGTCTACTAATTCCCACGCAGGTCTTGGCAGCGCATCTAATTGCCTGATAACGGGACGCTTTCCTGTAAACTGCACTTCGTTATTTTCTAAATAAGCTAATCCTTTTATAGACGAAAGTGAACGATCTTTTGCTTCTAAAGCCTGAATCACTTCTTGCAACGTATCTTCCGCTTCTCCAATCAATACAATGTCAGCGCCTTCTTCTAAATACGTTTGGTAGTGATCAGAAGAATCAGAACTACTAATGAGTACAGTACAACCTTGTGCTTTTGCCCGTTTAATCATTTGAAATGCAGCTTCCCGCATCACGGTTAGGCACATTTTAGTGAGGTAATTAAAACCGTCATCATAAATGATGAAATAATGGGGATTGAACTGCGTTAAAATTGGCTGAATCTCGGTGGGACTATCCTTTAAGTTTGTGTCGAATACGTTTACTTCATGTGCATGTTGTTGCATTACCGCAGCTGCATACAATGTTCCTAAAGGCGGGTAAGGCTCTTTTATTTGCCATTGCTTGGCATCTAACTTGTAAAAAAAAGTATTGGCAAATAAGAGCTTCGACATAACTACAATTCTTTTTTAACTCCTATACCATAAAATGGTGTTTATGGTTGCTCAACGGCTGTAATTTGTTCATCTAATTCAGCCCAGGCTAGGGCACTTGCACCCAGTACAGCCGTATTACTTCCTTTCATGCTGGAAATAATTAATTTCGTTTTTCCCTTTAAATCTTCTGGAAGTGTGGCTTCGAGTTG
>JBMYQA010000370.1:0-5252 GCA_049600855.1 Flammeovirgaceae bacterium
TTGCCCGCAAGTTTTCCTATAGTTTCGAATAACATTTTCCAAATACGCGTAGAAGAACTGATGGAATCTTCATGCACTTTCATAACCATATCTTTGGTACGATCAGGCATATTTAAAAATTCCCGAGAAATGACAGAAGTAATGTCACCATCAATTTGCACAGTAGTTTGCAACAAGACCTGTTCCATGCCAATTTCCCACACCTTACGAATCATCGTGATGTGTTCGGGAGTGAGGTCAATATCCTCTACTTTATTAATGTCTTGAATGCTCACGTCATTATTCCATCCTACAGAATCGGTTTGAGATTCAAATGGCTGGTAATCTGATTCTATCGCGGATAAATCTGGTTTTTCTGCAAACAGCTCTTGATCGTTGGCAATTTCTTCTTCAAACTCTTTACGTCTCATTTTGAAGAGACCAATGATGTTGGATGCTTTACCCACAATTCGATCCAACATATGATGCACCTTTTCAAGCTTGCGTTCCTGTTCTTTGGTTTTGGCACGATTTATCATGCGCTGTACATCTTTGCGCGCACTTTTCGCATGTGAGGCAATCTCAATAAAAGAATATTCACCCCCAAAACGCCAACGAAAGTAACGGGTATGATCTTCTTTTTCAGGTTGATAGCTTCGGCCAGGAGCTTTTTGACACAAGCCTTGCTCAATCATATAGGAACGATATTGATCAGCAATGCGTAACAGCGCAACACGCCTAGAGTTGGGCATCTTGGCACTGGAGGTATTTTCTTTGATGATGGTGTTTACCTCCAAGTTGAGCAAGTCTCCTGCTAAGGTTCTTAGGTATTTTCCCATAATTACAATTCCTCCATCATCAATAGGTCGATAGAGGATGAGTTAAGGTGAATGACTATTGCCGTTTGAGGCAATGAAACAGCTGAACATAGACTAAAACGCGTAAAAGATTAACCTCTTACATCGTTATCATCCTCAAAAAGAGTTTCATCTACACGAGTTTCGTCATAATTCAAATCACGGGTTTCTCGGTATAATTTGTATAATGCTAAAATCGCCTGAATATTTCCTTGAACAATCTCATGACCTTTTTCTTCCTTGCGGGCATGGAAATCTAATAACCACTGAAACTTGTCATCCATCAACTCATTGCTAATGCTTGTGGTAATGTCACCGCCAATCAAGTTGATTTTACTGTTCATAATTTTATACTCTGTATCAGCTTTTGGTTCTACCTCCTCATTCATACCATATTTAAAATCTCCCACAACCGTTTTGATATCCAATGTGGTTAATCGGCTGATACGATCTTCTATCTTAGCAATAAAATCGGCAAATACGCTTTCTTCCTTTTCTTCAAACATCTTTGATCAAGATTTAGAGTTAGTAAATGAGTGAAATTTGAGTTTTACTTCTTGATAATCAGAATAAACCATCCATTCTCAAGTTTAATCATTGTCAACGAAAATTGCCACGCTCTCATCAGATTATTTTAGCCGTTTGCGCAAAATAAATTGTACTTTTCATATTTTTTAGTAAACTATCAATATAAAACGCAGGGTATTTGCTAAATGCTTATAAGGTCTATCGCTTTATTCTTCTTGTCTTTTTACAAAAAGATCATTCGATTAAAGCGTTTGGCAAAGAGCTTGTTTAAAGTAAGGGGTTTCGAATCGAAAATGAGCTAATTTGACGTTAGACAATTCAATTTTGCCGCGAATAATGATCATTATTTAAGAAAAAATTGAAGAAGTATAAGGGCAAATTAGCCATTTGTAGGTGAAAGGCTTTATTTTAAATAAGCTCAAAATCTAGTTCCAATGGTTCTGAAATAGCATGATGAAGTTTTTTCCACATTTATATACACTCTGTCTTTTAAGTTTCCTATCAACCACATCGTTGTATGGACAAACTCCTTTAGATGATACGACTTATCACGCACTAAACAATTACGTGAAATACGTCAATCAAAACATTAATACGTTGCAGTATTTTCATCAAAAATTTAAACGCTTCAACGTTAAATTAAATCATTACTACAGTACCTATCCGCCCAGTGCCGAGGCGCGCATTGCCAAAGAACAAACTCATGGTGCGTTAGTTTTTTCCGATAGCAACCAAACGAGTATCTCCCTGAGCAGCTTATACGAACAAACCATCTCCACAAGTAGCGTGTTGAAGCCCGCAAGTCAAAAGGCGCTAAACCAGCCTACAGATGTGATGATGAAGGTGATTTTTCGATTGGTGAACCTCAATGCCGAATTAGATCAATATGTCAGCAATAAGGATTACTTGGATGAACCTAAGTTAAGTACCGCCTATGCGGTGCTCAATAAAGTTCGTCTTTCCTTTCACGAATTTACCTTGGCACGAGATGATTTAGAATATGAATTATCCTTAGTGATGAAACGCTACAAATTCGATGATTCTCCTGACGAGGTATGGGAATTACAAAAGCAATTAATGGCTTTGTTAGACTTAAATAAACAGGTCTTAAATTCCTTGAAAAAGGATGATATTCCAGAAATGAAAGAGCGGGTGAATCAACTTGCGCAACAGTTTAACACATTGCCAGTTGCAAAAAAATCATTGAAGCAACTCCGCCAAACGAATAAAGCAAGGTGGCGTGCGCTATACGATGATTATGTGGTGGTAAAAAGTACGATGAGTGAGCTAATTCGTACCATTCAACGTTATGAGAGCAGTCCTGAGACGACAGAAATGAAGATGTTGGGGAAAGCTTATGTGTATTACAATGAGCACGCCCTCAATAAATATAATGCGTTAATAGAAATCTACGGCGAGTGGTTAGAGGTATCTGGAAAACGGAGTCTGAATCGCATGGAGGAAGTTCCTTGGTTTACGGCACTTACGCCACATTCATTGCTTGATGGAGCAGCGCCAAATAACCTGATTTTTTTACTAGATGTTTCTTCATCCATGAATCGGCCAGAACGCTTACCCTTGTTGCAAGAGTCCATGAAACGCCTCGTTGCACAAATGCGTCCCATTGATCGGATTGCCATTGTGACCTATTCTGGAAAATCGCGTGTGGTGCTGCATTCTACCTCGGCACGTGAACTCAAAAAAATTGAACGCGCCATTGATAACCTCAAATCGAGTGGGGAGAGTAATGCCTTTTCAGGATTAAAAATGGCCTATGAGGTATTGGATGAGCACTTTATTAAAAATGGAAATAACCGCATTATTCTGGCAACAGATGGTTATTTTAATATGGGCACGCACTTTACCAAACTCATTCAGGAGCAAGCATTCCTCGAAAAGCGATTATCGGTATTTTACTTTGGTGATAATGAAATTCGTTTTAAAAAGAAGCTACAGCGTTTAGCCAATGCAGGTAAAGGAAATTACATTCACATTAGGCCCGAAAATGTAGATCAGATGCTGATTAAAGAAGCTAAAGCCGTGAAAAGTGGAAGTTAGCCATTGCGCTTGGAGTAGTTGCTGTAAATGATACGATTATGGAACAGCCTTCATTTGATACTTGGGAAAGCATTTTCCTGTTTGCTGCTGTGCAGGGTATATTTTTAGCCCTCACGATTGTAATACAAAAAGCAAAAAAATGGCAGGCAAATTATTACTTAGCGGCTACCGTATTGTTATTTAGCATCATGTTGGTGTATTATGTGGGCTATTGGACAGGATATAACCAATTGCTTCCAAGGTTTTTAAGTGCTGTAGAAGGTTTTACGCTGTTAATTAGTCCTACCTTATTATTTTATGTAAAGTCCTTTAAAAAAGCTCAAAAACCCAAAGCGCTTTTCATTCATTTTGCGCTTTTCCCAATTTATGTCATTTTCCGATTTTGGGCTGCTTGGCCTTGGGCACCCTTGCTCCAATGTTTACACTTATTGGTCTATAGCATTTGGATTTGGAAAGAAAGTAAACCACTCCAACACAGAGGATTGCGCCGCTTCCTCCCTTGGGCTTATGTGATGTATACTTTTAGCTTTTGGGCGTATTATGTGCTCGTTGCCACTGGAAATTTACGTGTGGAATATGATTATGCGATTTCGATGCTCATTTCTATTGTGATCTATTACATTGGTTATGTAGGATACCAGCAACAAAGTCCATTAATTCCTAAGTATCATAATGCGGCTTTACCCAACAGTTTATCCAATGAAATTGTAAGCAAGCTGCAGCATTACTTTGAAAAAGAACAACCCTATTTATCGGGGGAGTTGCGGCTGGGTAATATTGCCCAGCAATTAGGATTTAGCAATCAGCAAGTTTCCCAAGTCATTAACCAAGAGTTGGGTAAGAGTTTTTCAGATTTTGTGAATGAATATCGGGTTGCGATTGCTAAAGAAAAACTCCTCCAAACGCAAGACAAAGTCGAACACATTGCCTTTGATAGCGGGTTTAATAATAAAGTGTCTTTTTATCAAGCTTTTAAAAAGTCAACAGGCGTGTCTCCTTCCCAGTTCCGAAAGCAAAATTGATGTAAAAAGGTTAAGTTTTATCATAATTAACTTCAGTTTAGACGCATGAGGGTAGTTTTGGTGCATTCAGTAACATTCACCAAAAAATGATCACTCATGAAAAAAGGGATACTATTTTTCGCAATTTTCGCTTGCATGAGCGTTGTCACTTTCGCACAAGAAAAAGCCGAAAAGCCAGAAACGTATTTTAATTTTTGGCTCGGCAAGTGGGAAGCTACTTGGGATGAAGGCGATGGAAAAAAAGGCAAAGGCGTAAATTACATTCACACGACTTTAGATGGAAAAGTCCTTCAAGAAAACTTTGAAGTAACGGAAGGACAAAATAAAGGCTTTAAAGGGAAAAGCTTTTCGGTATATAATCCTAGAAAAAATGAATGGAAGCAGGCTTGGGCCGATAACCAAGGCGGTTATTTCGATTTTACAGGTGCTAAAGACGGGGAGTTGAGAATGTTTCAAACGGCAGTTTTTGAAAAAGGAGACAAAAAGATTGTGCAGCGTATGGTGTTTAAAAACATCACGAAAGACTCCATGACTTGGGATTGGGAAAGCTCCGTTGATGGTGGGAAAACTTGGAAATTGAGTTGGCGGATTCAATACAAGAAAGTAGCAGAAGCGAAGTAATGCTATAAAAACGCGTAAAAAAATCCATGTTACTGCTGTTATGAGTAACATGGATTTTTCTTTGGCAGCAATTCTCACTTTGTAAAAAATGCTTGTTATTCTGCAAGAAAAGGACTTTTTTGTCATGTCGACGGAAGCTGGGGTCGCACACGACAGATAGCTAAGTGTCACGTGGCTAAACGAACTC
>JBMYQA010000371.1:0-5247 GCA_049600855.1 Flammeovirgaceae bacterium
TTCAGAAATTACAGATTTGAGACATTCTTCAAATAATTTTACTTTATCGGATCCAGAACAACTCCACAAGCTGGACAAGCTTGATTTTTCAATGTCTTGACATACAGTAAAATCATAACTTGAAATTGCTAAAGATTTGAACATTACTGGCGTACCATCTTACTTTTCGAAAGAAAAATTGGATGGTAAACCCGCCATCATCATGGAATATTTTGATGGTAAACCGCTAAAAAATGTATTCCCAACCAAAATTAAGAACCTCAAACAGTTTTTGAGAATTGCCATTGCGATTACCGATATCTTAGGAGAAATTCATCAAAATCAAATCATTCATAAAGATATCAATAGCAATAATATTCTAATTCATGAACAAACCAATGAAGTTCGAATTATAGACTTTGGCATATCTTCCAAATTTGATTTACGACAAAATAACTTAGGTAACCCTGATGTGTTAGAAGGTACATTAGCCTACATTTCGCCAGAGCAAACAGGGCGTATGAATCGAATTGTTGACTACCGAACAGATTTGTATTCTTTGGGGGTGATGTTTTATGAATTATTAGTAGGTAGATTGCCTTTCGAAGCTAAAGATTCAATGGAGCTGGTTCATTGTCATATTGCACGTAAACCGTTGGCTATATGTGAGGTAAATCCCGATGTGCCCATCATGATTTCGGAGATCGTTATGCGTTTGATGGAGAAAAGTGCATCGGATCGCTATCAATCGGCTTACGGCCTAAAAATGGACTTGATGCGCTGTTTGGAAGAATTAGATCTGAAAGGTCAAATTGAACTTTTTGAAGTTGGTCACAAAGATTATTCTGATAAATTACAAATTCCTCAAAAACTCTATGGTTGTGAGGAAGAAATTGAGTTACTCTTAGAATCTTTTCAGCGTGTTTCGGAAGGTGCTGTTGAATTGATGTTGGTAAAAGGGTATGCGGGAGTAGGAAAATCGTCGTTGATTAATGAAGTCCATCGACCAATCACTGAAAGGAGAGGGTATTTTATTAAGGGAAAACACGATCAGTATCAAAAAAATGTTCCTTATTCTTCGTTAATCCAGGCGTTTAATGATTTTGTAGAACAAATTCTTACAGAAACGCCAGAGCGGATAGCTAAATGGAAAGCCAAAATCCTAAATGCAGTTGGCACCAATGGCTCTTTGCTGATTGATGTCATTCCAAATCTGAAATACATTATTGGCGATCAGAAGCAGACAGAAGAACTCACTTCTATAGAAGCGGCTAATCGGTTTAATTATGTACTGAGGCGGTTTATTGAAATTCTCTCCCAAAAAGATCATCCATTAGTCATTTTTATTGATGATTTGCAATGGGCAGATATGGCAACCCTAAACTCCATCAAGTTGCTAATGACTGATCAAAATAATAAATACTTGATGTTGGTTGGCGCATTTCGTGATAATGAAATTGATCAGGTACACCCGTTAAGCTTTTTAGTAGACGAATTAGCGAAAGATAAAACCGCAGTGAGTATCCTACATTTAGATAATTTACAGCAGCGTCATGTAGATCAGCTCATATCTGAAACGTTAAAGTGCCCATTAGAGCATTCTCAAGCATTATCGCAGTTGGTTTATGCAAAAACACAAGGCAATGCCTTTTTTGTGAATCAATTTTTGAAATCCTTGTTTGAAGAAGGCGTGCTTAAATTTGATTTTCATCATTATGCTTGGGAATGGGATTTAGATGAAATTCGAACGAAAAACATTACCAACAATGTGGTGGAGCTCATGGCTTCTAAAATAGAGAAGCTGCCAGGAAATACCCGTGATGTGTTACAGCTTGCCTCCTGCATTGGCGATAAGTTTGATTTATCTACCTTGTCTTATATTTATGCTCGGTCAAAAACAGAGACTTTCCATACCTTATGGAAAGCCGTTGAAGAGGGTTTAGTGGTTCCCTTAGACGATAATTATAAGATTATCCCAGCCCTGCAAGATGCAGATCAAATCGCCGTAGAATGCCGTTTTCAGTTTCTTCATGATCGGGTGCAACAAGCAGCTTATCAGCTTATCCCAGAATTGGAAAAGAAGCGCATTCATTATCAGATTGGCCAATTAATGTTGGACAATACACCTGAAGAGAAACAACATGATCGGATATTCGATATCATTAATCAGCTCAATGCAGGGTTAGATTTTGCGCGTAATGAAAAAGAATTGGAGGAATTAGCAAAGCTAAATCGCTTAGGTGCTGAAAAAGCTAAATCGGCTAATGCCCATGACTCTGCTTACAATTACCTCAAAGTAGCCATGGAACTGTTGGGTACGGCTTGCTGGCAAAAAAATTATGAGGAAAGTTGGTACACGTACATATCAGCAGCCGAAACAGCTTACTTGATTGGTGAGCGAGAAGATATGGAACGGCTCATTTCTGTAGTATTGGCACATGCAGATGATATCTTAGACAAAGTGAAAGCGTATGAGGTGAAAATACAAGCACATGTGGCAAATCATGAGATGGATACCGCAGTAAAAACAGCCATAAAAGTGTTGAAGCTGCTGAAAGTAAATTTTCCATCTAGGCCAAACAAACTTCATGTATTATATGCTATTATTAAGTTTGAACGAGCCATGAAAGGTAAAACTACAGAATATATTCTGAATTTACCTAAAATGGAGAATAAGCGTTATCGAGCTGCTGTACGCATTTTATCGGCAAGTGCTATGGCAGCATTTTTTGCAGATAAAACCATTTATGCATTATTTATTTTTAAGCAAATCATGCTTTCTTTGAGGTATGGAAATGCCTATACCACAGCGAGTGCTTGGGGCTCCGTATCACTCATTTATTCTGCTATCCGTAAACAATATAAAAAGGGATATTTCTTTGGAGAGCTTTCCATGAAGCTCATGCAAAAAAGAAATGCGAAAAAGTTAGAGGCGCGTAACATCATGTTGTTTAACTCCATTGTGCGTCCGCATGTAGAGCATGCCGCCAATGGGCTTGGAGCTTTAAAAGACGGCCATCAAAAAGGGATGGAATCTGGCGATTATGAATATGGATTACATGATGCCTTAGCCTATTGTATCATTGGTGTGTATACGGGAAAACCATTGTTACCACTTTTAGAAACGACCAAAAAATTTCTAGCTTCTGCAATACAAGTAAATCAACTTGACCCCATGTATACCCTCATGGTTGGGGTACAATACCTAGAGAATTTAGTCTCTCCCAATGGCCTAGATGTATCCATACTTTGTGGGGATGTGATGGATGAAACGGTGTATATCCCAAGCTTTATGGAAAAAGAGCAAAATTCATCTGTAGCAGCAGCTTATTGTTATAAGCTACAAGCAGCGGTGCTATTTGATGAATACGAAAGAGGCTTGGAGTATTCAAAAATAGTATTTGATTACATTGGATTCGTAACAGGAACCATAGGGCTTCCATTTATTACGTTTTTAGATGCTGTACTTAGGTTGAAACTATTATTAGATAAAAAATCTACCGATAAGAAAGGCTTATTAAAAGTCGCAAAGACGCATTTAAAAGCCATTCGGGTATGGGAAGAATATGCTCCTGCAAACTTTAAACACCGAGGTGATTTAATTGAGGCGCAATATGCCGAATGTGTGGAAGATTATGCGAAGGCAGAAGCGTTTTATCAGGAAGCCATAAAAGGAGCACAGGAAAATGCATTTATGAGTGATGAAGCTTATGGCATGGAGCAGTTTGCTAAGTTTTGGATGCGAAGAGGCAATAAAGCCATTGCCGCAATGTATATGAAACAAGCCTATTTAGTGTATCAAAAATGGGGAGCCTTGTCTAAATTAGAGCACTTGAAAGCCACTTATTACGAGATGCTTTTACCTGCTGAAATGCCCAATTTACAAACGACTAAAGTGGAAATGGTCGATTTGATGGGAGGGAGAACGAGTCGAACAACTTCTTCCATGCACACCACAAAAAGATACCAGTCTTTTGTCACCACCCAGTCTAAAACGGGAACAAGAGGTACCAGTATGTTAGACTTTGCCTCACTCATCAAAGCATCTCACACCATTTCTGAAGAGGTAAATATGGAGCGGTTATTAGATAAGATGCTGCTCATTACCATTGAAAATGCGGGTGCTGAACGAGGCGTATTTGTTCGACATGAAGGAAATACCTTGGTGGTACTTGCTGAGGTGCATACCGATAGCAAGGAGAGTATTTCTTTGAATGTACCTGTATCGAGTAGCGATGGAGTGCCTTCGAGTATGATTCATTATGTGGCAAGAACAAAAAAGAATGTGGTTTTAGGAAATGCTTCTGAAGATAGTACGTATTCTTTTGATCCTTACATCAAGAAAAAGCAGCCCAAATCGGTGTTTTGCTTTCCACTAATGAATCAGGGTAAATTGAGTGGAATCATCTACCTCGAAAATAACCTTACCACAAATGCATTCACAGATGACCGTTTAGAAATTCTGGATTTATTGAGTGCCCAAGTTGCTATTTCGCTTGAAAATGCGGCGCTTTATAATAACCTAGAGCAAAAAGTGGAAGAGCGAACCCATGAATTGAATAAGCGTAATGAAGAGTTGAAAAGTAAAAATGAAAAAATTACGTCAAGTATTCGATATGCGCAAACGATTCAGCATGCAATGCTTCCAACAGATTCACAATTAGCGGAAGCTTTTCAAGAATATTTCTTGTTATATCGCCCAAAGGATATTGTTTCTGGAGATTTCTATTGGCTCCATGAAGAAGATGGAATTACGTTTGTGGCCGTAGCAGACTGCACAGGGCATGGTGTGCCTGGAGCATTTATGAGTATGATTGGTGAATCGTTACTCAATGATATTGTAAATGAAAAGAAAGTATATGATCCCGCAGCCATGCTCGAACTGCTAAATGTTGGGATTCGTATTGGCCTAAAGCAGCATGAAACCGATAATGATGATGGAATGGATGTGTGTCTTTGTGCCATTCAGAAAGAGAAAAACGGAGCGTATTTAATTAAATACGCAGGGGCGAAACGTCCACTTTATTATGTGAAAGGAGGACGTTTAGGGGAAATAAGGGGAGATAATAAAGAAATTGGTGGCTATTTCAAGCGAAAAGAAAAGTTGTTTATGACGCAACAGTTCCACCTCAATCAAGGTGACATGTTATTTTTAACCTCAGATGGCTATGCAGATCAGGCCAATCACAAACACAAACGACTTGGTTCTCCTTTATTGAAAGAGTTATTGCAAGCGAATGCCAAGCATCCTGCGCAAAAACAAAAAGA
>JBMYQA010000372.1:0-5232 GCA_049600855.1 Flammeovirgaceae bacterium
TTATGGCTTTAAACTTTTTAATGATTTAAGAGACGGAAAAAGATGTGACATTTTTGCATCATAAACCATGCGTGATAAACACTAATAAGCTAAAGTAGAAAAGAATTTTTTCTTAGTAGAAAGGAGCATGAATATTTTTATTGAAAACATTAGTATACTAATAAATGTCATTAGCTTTGCGGCCAAATGCTTAACTCAACAAACATGCGTGTATTCAAATTTGGTGGAGCTTCTGTAAAAAACGCAGAAGCAGTTAGAAATGTGGCTGAAGTGATTCGTCATGAAGGGGCGGAAAAATTACTCGTGGTGGTTTCTGCCATGGGTAAAACGACTAATGCTTTAGAAGATATTCTGGATGCAGCTTATCGAAAACGCTATCAAAAGCGCTTTCGGGAGTTGCGTTTATTTCATTATGATTTGATTGCCGAATTGTTTTCGCCTTCATCCAACAAGGTGTTCGAAGCCGTTGAAAAACTATTTCATGAATTAAATGCCGCACTCAAGCAATTAGATGCGAATGAACCGTTCGAAAAAAATTACAGCAAGATTGTCAGTTTTGGTGAACGCATTTCATCTACCATTGTTGCGGCTTATTTGAATGAAGTAGGCATTACCACTGAACTGATCTTTGCGCCTGATTTTATCCGAACCAATGAAGATTGGCAAGAGGGGCAAGTCGATTGGGACAAAAGTGAGGCGTTGTTGATGGAGTTGAAAAAGACCTTCAATGGTAAAGTGTTGTTGAGTCAGGGGTTTATAGGGGGAACAGCAGCCCAAGAAATCACTACCTTAGGCCGAGAAGGATCTGACTTTTCGGCTGCAATTTTTGCCTATGGCCTTGGAGCGGAATCTGTTACCATTTGGAAAGACGTTCCTGGTGTACTCAGTGCCGACCCCAAGCGGGTAAAGAAGACCAAGTTATTTCCAGAGTTATCTTACCAAGAAGCAGCCGAAATGACCTATTATGGAGCGAGTGTCATCCATCCTAAAACCATTAAACCTTTAGCCAATAAAAAAATACCGCTGCACGTACGCTCATTTGTAAATATTGATCAATCAGGTACTTGTATTGGCGATTTTCAGCAACATCCCGAACCCTCCATCATCTTTAAAACCGATCAAAGTATTGTGCGTTTTGAAGCAAAAGATTTGTCAAATATCAACCAACGTACACTCACCAGATTAATTGAGACCATCTCTAACCTCACGATCAAGATTAACTTGATGATGAATACTGCCGTTTCTTTCTCCATATGTATCAATACCGTTCCGATCAAACTGGAGAAAATCAAAGAGGCATTGGCTGATGAATTCATCATCACCACAAAAGACAACCTAGAATTAGTTACACTGAAAAATTATACGGACGCAGTTATCGCTGAATTTTATACCCCCGAAACAGTGCTATTAGAGTTGAAAACCAAGCGAAATTTCCAATTTGTTCGCGAAGGATAATTTTGTCCGATCAGGCTTTTCTTTTGTCCTAATTTGACAGGAATGTCAACGATATTGACATGTTTAGTGCGAAATTATCGCTTAATCCGTTGGTATAAAGAATACTTGCATAGATATTGTAGGTAGCTAGCTTTGAGACGAACAAGTTTAAGCTTAAGCTTGTTGATGTGTTAAGCTATAATTTTAAGTAACCGAATAGCTATGGTAGCAAAATTGATCATGTCAATCAGCCTGATGATGATGGGAACGCATCCTATTCATGTGGCAGTAACTCAAATAGATCATAATGCAGCGGAGAAAACCTTACAAGTAACCCATAAAGTCTTTGTAGATGATTTTGAAAATCGTTTAGAAGAACTATATCAGGCAGATTTGGAAATTGGATTGGCGGAAGAACATGCCCAATGTGACGAATACATTCAGAAATACCTTTCAACGTCTTTTAAGATGACCGTGAACGGAAAGTCTACACAAGCGATTTGGGTAGGCAAGGAGGTGGAAGGAGCAGCACTTTGGGTGTATGTAGAGTATCCAAATATAAAGCGGGTGAAAAACATTAAGTTGGAGAATCGAATTCTATTTGAGGCTTTTAATGACCAAAAAAACTTAGTACATTTCAATTACAAGGGAATCAAGAAGAGTTTAGTACATCAGAAGGATGAAGCCCTTGGTGAAGTCGATTTTTAATTGAATGCAAACCAGTGAACCACATTGAATAAACGATAAGGGTTAATAGTGATTGGGTTAACTGTTTATTTGATCATGAGTTTACAACTAATAAATCATCGTAAGTGAGAGTATTAAAGATTATTGCGAGTCTAGTTATTGTGTTGTTAGTAACCGCAGAAAATGCTTGGTCAACACACATTAGGGCGGGTTGTATTGCCTTACAACGGATTGATACAGGAAACCCGAACTCATTAACTTATAATATCATTGTTGACCTTTATCGCGATACCCAAGGGGTGCAGTTTCAAAGTGGCGAAGTTGATTTTGGCGATGGTACAGTAGTTACCCTAAATGAAGGCGATTATGTATTGCAAGGTACAGTAGGTACAGGAACTGAGCACTTTCAAGTCGTATTAACGCATGTGTATCCTTCAGCAGCTCGGTATACCATTAGCTTTTTTGAAAGAAATCGGAATGAGTCGGTATGTAATATGTTTGCCTCTGGTCAAACGCCCTTTTACATTGAATCAGAATTTTTAGTATCGCCCTTTTTAGGATTTAACCGCACCCCACAATTGTTGCTTCCTCCCATTGATCGCGGTGTACAAGGGCAACGCTACATTTACAACCCAGGTGCTTTTGATGCAGATGGAGATAGCCTTTCGTTCGAATTGACAGTGCCTAAGCAAAGTCAAGGATTAGAGGTGATCAATTACCGTTCTCCCAATGACCTTGCATTTAGCATTCAGCAAGAAAATGGAGATACACCCCCCATTTTTGCTATGGATCCAATTTCTGGTGATTTGATTTGGGATGCGCCTGAAAACTGTACGTGTACCCGTTTTACGCAAGGGAATGAGGTAGGAGAATACAACGTGGCTTTTTATGTGGTAGAGTGGCGAGATGGTGTCCCGATTTCGCGTATCAATTGTGATATGCAAATTATCATTACCTGTGAAGACAATGATCGACCAGAACTTTTTGTGCCCAATGATACGTGTGTGATTGCCGGAAATTCCATTTCAGATACAATTCGTGCAGTAGATCCGAATAATGACCTGCTGTTACTACAGGCCTTTTTACCCTTAGATTCCATGAAGTTTGACGTACTGGGATTACAACCACCAAATGGTGAAGAGGCAGGTGTTTTTAGTTGGGAAACCACTTGCGAGGATGTTCGAATAGCGCCTTATCCCGCTTTTTTTAGAACACAAGAATTGAATAATACAGGTTTAACGCAGCTTTCGGATATCAAAATTTGGAACATTACCGTAGTCGGTCCTTCGCCAGAGGGCTTAGTTTCAAGTGTTGATCAGCCAAATGCGAGCATCACCTTAGATTGGTCAAATTACGCCTGTGCGGATGCTGCTGATTCAATGACAATTTGGCGTAGAAGAGGCTCTTTTGATTTTACACCTGATGTATGTCAAACAGGATTACCTGATTTTACAGGCTATCAAAAAATAGGTGCTGTACCCATTGGCACAACGACGTTTATAGATAATAATAATGGGGAAGGTTTAGAACGTGGCTCAAATTATTGCTACCGCATCGTTGCTGTATTCAACGAAGATGGAAGTGGCTTTGCAGAAAGTCTCACTTCGATAGAGGTCTGTGAATTTATTGAAAGCGTAGCGCCTTATCCAGTAGAGGTGAGTGTCCAATCAACTGCTCAAACTATTGGCAGCATTCAAGTCACGTGGACCAAACCCATTAATGTGGATGAAGTAACTTTCCCAAAACCATGGACCTATCAATTGGCACGCGCAACAGGATTAACAGGTACGGCAGGTTATGTGAACTTAGGGCAAACCTTTGCGGAAGATGACACGACTTTTTTAGATACCAACCTCAATACGGAAGATGAGGCTTACAATTATCGAATCTTATTTTTCTCCAATGGAAATTTAGTAGACTCATCACTTACTGCTTCTTCGGTCAGACTGGCTGCTACTCCTGCTGTGAGTTCCATTCAGTTAACTTGGAATGCTGATGTACCTTGGAATAATACAGATGCGAATAAACGATTCCACTACATTTATCGAGAGGATAATGATAACCCAGGTACTTTTAATCTGATCGATAGTGTGGATGTGATTGTCAATGGACTGGCTTATTTAGACGATGGTTCGTTTAATGGTGAACCCTTAGAAGATGCAGAACAATATTGTTATTTTGTCACTACGGTAGGATCTTATGATTTTCCTCAAATTCGGGATTCCTTGCCAAACGATTCCCAAGAAATTTGTGCGATTGTATTAGACTCTGTTCCTCCTTGCCCACCAATATTAAGTTTGGAGGAATTGGATTGCTCTACCTTACAGCAAGAGTTACCCATTGTGGTTGATCCAATTACCAATGAACCCGTCAATTGTGATGAAGTGAATTTGTATGATAATGAGTTGAGTTGGGTAGATGACTTAAGTGCTGGTTGTGAGCAAGATATCCAATTTTATCGCTTATACTTTTCGGAGGATGAAACCTCGAACTTTACCTTACTATTAGATTCCATTTTGGAGATGGATTATATACACGATAGTTTAACCAATGTAGCCATTTGTTATTACGTCACTGCAGTAGATGATTTTGGGAATGAAAGTGCGCCAAGTAATATCGTATGTAATCAAAATTGTCCTTTTTATGAATTACCCAATGCATTTTCTCCTAACAATGATGGCATAAATGACGTTTATATGCCTATACGTTGTCCTCGATTTGTGGCAAAAGTCGAATTTTCCGTATATAACCGTTGGGGAGATTTGGTCTACCAAAGTGATGATAATATCAATTTAGATTGGGACGGAAGAAATCGGAATGGTAGTGTATTACCGACTGGCACATACTATTACCATGCAAAAGTATTTTTCAATACCTTTGATGCAGGAGATTTTGAGGAAGAACGCAAAGGCACCATTCAATTGCTTCTTGGAGGAAGTTCTGGAGGATAAATAATGGTGTATAAACTCATGTTAAACTAAACATAGGAAGGATGAACGATAAAGAAACCGCACAGGAGGAACATAAAGATGGAAAGGAAATTCAAGATACCCCATTCTTTAAGCAAGTATTAATGACTGCTTCGGAATTGATCATTAATCGCTTTCGGGT
>JBMYQA010000373.1:0-5208 GCA_049600855.1 Flammeovirgaceae bacterium
TCGCCGAAAAGCCAGCAAAACTGTCGGAGGAAGACTTAAGCACAAAAGCATCCAATGACCCGAATTTTCCAAGAGAAAAATTAGCGATTGATGTAGTAAATGCACCTTACGCTAAAGAAATTGATGACCTCACCCAATTGAAAGGAATCGGAGATTATACTGCGTTGAAATTAAATGCGATTGGCATCCAAAACTTTAGGCAAATCAGCAACTTAACTGATGAAGATATCAAAAAGGTAAATAAAGCGATCAAGTTTTTTCCTGGTCGGATTGCCCGCGATAAATGGGTGGAACAAGCTAAAGAAAAGCTTAAAGATCAACACGATTAAGCATTCTCCTCAAGCTTATTTTCATGGATAATTCTAAATATTTGGTAAATGTGATGCGCCTCATGAAGTAAAAAAAACTCTGTCCATTCCAACACATTCATCACTCCAAACTTTGGATGAACCCCTGATAGTTTTTCCTGTACTTCCGTTAATAAACTTAACTCGTCTCTCAACATCCTCCGTTTTAGCTTTAATTTGCCCAATGCTTGCTTAACAGATAACTGTTGCCAACTATTCCATGCAGGGTCTTGCGCTGCTTCATAGCGATTAAACTGGGGTTGATGTCCCGTAAGAATGGCATGAATCCGCATCTCATAGACCTCCTGATACCTTCCCATATGGGCGATATTTTGAAAAATAGACCATTTATGATTAAATGAGGTGAGCATAAATTCTTCACTCAACTCTTTTAATTGATGAAACAGCACTTCATGTTGTTGTTGTAATCGTATTTTTGTAATATCATTCATATATTCCTGTATTTTTCTTAATAAGGCTATGGCTATAAATACTCTTTTTGTTCATGAAACATTGTTGAGTATTTGTTCAAATACAACCAGCCCCCTAAGAAATATTCATCCATACCCTATCGTTTAAAAAGCGAAGTAAGACACGTTTGAAGCTTGTTTTACTCCGTTCAATGTTTAAACGATTAAATCGCGTGTATTTGTATAAACTACCATCAATCAAACACCTTGAAATTTATGAGAAAGCAGTTACTAATTTTTATTTTACTACCGCTATTATTATTAGGCTTTTCGGATAAACAAATTCATTCCTCAAATAAAGGTGCTGAAATAGATCAGGACTCACTCTTTATTGCACAGCATTACGATAAATATGAGTATCGAATTCCAATGCGAGATGGCGTAAAATTATTCACTGCGGTTTACGTACCTAAAGATAAGAGCAAGCAGTATCCCATCATGCTCAAAAGAACACCTTACGCGGTTAAACCTTATGGCCCTGATCAGAAGATGAAGAAGCTAGGCCCTTCTATGCTATTTGCTAAAGAAAAATTCATCTTTGTCTATCAAGATGTACGGGGCAGGTTTATGTCTGAAGGAGAATTTGAAAATATGCGTCCACATCTCAAAAATAAAAGAGATCGCAAACGCGATATTGATGAAAGTACAGATACCTTTGATACCATTAAATGGTTACTCCGAAAAGTAAAAAGGCACAATGGTAAGGTAGGCATGTGGGGCATTTCTTATCCAGGCTTTTATGCGATTGCTGGAGCCATTAACGCGCATCCTGCTTTAGTAGCCGTTTCCCCACAAGCACCCATAGCCGATTGGTATTTTGACGATTTCCACCACCATGGGGCGTTATTTCTACCTCATAGCTTTAATTTTCTATGGCGATTTGATCAACCGCGTAAGGGCCCTACCACTACTTGGTCTAAAGGCCGATTTGACCATGGTACGCCTGATGGTTATCGTTTTTTCTTGGAAGAGCTTGGGCCATTGAAAAATGCTCGAAATATTTACTTCGGCGATAGTCTCAAGTTTTGGAATGCCATTACTGAACATCCAAACTATGATGAATTTTGGCAAGCCCGAAATATTCTCCCACACCTTCAACAAATTAACCCAGCGGTACTGACTGTTGGCGGTTGGTTTGATGCAGAAGATTTATACGGTCCGCTCAACATCTACCAAGAAATCGAAAAGAATAAACCACGCAGTTATAATGGATTAGTGATGGGGCCTTGGAGTCATGGTGGCTGGGCACGCACTGATGGCACATATTTGGGCAATGTTTTTTTTGGTGATCAATCTAAGCCATCACAGTTTTATCAGGAAAATATTGAGTTTCCTTTCTTTATGCATTACCTCAAAGATGCACCCAAACATAACTTGCCAGAAGCCTATGTCTTTGAGACAGGCACAAATCTATGGCGTAAATTTGACACTTGGCCTCCAAAAGATGTACTCGCCAGAAAGTTATACCTTCATTCGGATGGGATGTTAGAATTTAGCAAGCCTTCTGAAATTTACGATGAATACGATGATTTTATCAGTGATCCAAGTCATCCTGTTCCATATACAGAAGAAATTACTACAGGAATGACCAAGCAATACATGACGGATGACCAACGTTTTGCGGCAAGAAGACCAGATGTATTAGTCTATCAAACCGAGCCTTTAGCGCAAGATATGACGCTTGCAGGGCCTTTATTAGCGAAGCTCTTTGTAGCTACCTCTGGGTCAGATGCCGATTGGGTGATCAAGTTAATTGATGTTTATCCAGATGATCATCCTCCATTCAAGCATCAGCCCAATAAAAAGATGGGTGGTTATCAACAAATGGTGCGAAGTGAAGTCATTAGGGGCCGATATCGAAATAGCTATGAGTTTCCAGAACCCTTTTCTTCAGGAGATATCAACGAGGTGAACCTAAAACTTCAAGATGTCTTGCACAACTTTAAGAAAGGCCATCGCATTATGATACAAATTCAAAGTACTTGGTTTCCTTTAGTTGATCGCAATCCTCAAAAGTTTGTTCCTAATATCTTTAATGCAGATGAAAAAGACTTTATCAAATCCATTCACCGCGTATACCGCAGTCAAGAATATCCTTCTCGGATTGAGATTTTGATGTATTAGTCAATCCATTCAACAAAATAAGGGCTCAGGTACTTGATGCTTTTCATCCATTGTAGGATTGCTATTTTACCGAGCTCTCCGAGTGTAAAACTTCAGATTTGTCTACCAGCTATCCTGACAAGTCTGAAGTGTTTATTTTTGGAGTGTTTAATGCTTTGTCATTTCTTGGCTCTTTAGCAACGAACGCGAACATATCGCTTGCCAATGGATGCCGCTATAACTTTTCTAATACCGGCTATCCCGTATTATCAAAAAAAGCCTAGCTGAATCTCAGCATAGGCTTTCTAACATCCAAAATTATATTTTAAGCAAGCAGGTGAGCAAAACAAATCCAGCATTTTGAGCACCTACTTCATTCATACTTACCTGATTAAGGCAGTACTTCCTTGCATTTCTCTGCTTTCACCTGTGAGTAAATCGACATAGACAAATACCCATGGATAAACACCTGCAGGCATCTTGTCGTTGAAGACTCCTTTAAAACCGCCATTCCAGCCATTTTGCTCTAGCTCACTTTCTCCAAAACCAACTTCTCTGTAGATGAGCTTGCCCCAACGATCATAGATTCTCAAATCGTATTCCCCAATGTTCTTCGCTTTAGGTCTGAACCTTTCATTACTCGTCGTACTTAATGGATCCATTTCCTTCAAGCCAGGAATAAACGCGTTTGGCGCAACAACAGCCGACGGACAAACCTCTGCACTAGTTACCGAGTCTATAATGAAACAACCCGTTGCATTATCGGTAATAATTACAGGATACGTAACGGTGTCTGCATCCTCATACATATCTTCTGTGACCGCAAGTGTAGTCGTATCACTCAACACATCCGTGTCATCTTCTGGGTTAAGCCAAGAAACTGAATAGTTCGGATCGATTGTGATTGATAAGGTATCTTCTGGATTCACCTCAAAACAGACAATTTGTATGATATCATCTAAGGCTTCAGGCTCATTACCAAACGTAACGGTCGTATTGTGAGCGAAGTTACAGGTGGTTGTTTCACCACCAACGGTTACCGTTGCAGTAATATCTACGGATACTAAATAAGTACCTACCGTAGCGGCAAACTTAAATATAGAATCAGTACTTGCTGTATTTCCTCCATCAACTCTCCAATCATACGTTAATGCATCATATACATTATTGGTGGTTATTGTGATATCAATTGTATCTTCTTCACAAGCGCCAAATGCAGGAGCTAATGCTACATCTTCAATCACCTGTACATCAATAATTTGTGAAGTATCAAACACACAACCATTGCCATCTACAATCGAATCTAACTGGAAGGTTGTGTTTACACCCAACACGTAATCTCGATCGAAAGACGTACTGCTCGAAGAAAGCGTATCAGGATCTCCATTTACTTGGTAGAATACATCAAAGCTTGGTTGACCTTGAGAGATATCGAAGGTTACTTTTACCGAGTTATTATCACAAATCAATTGCTGATCTAAGGTCATCGTACCTTTAGGCAATGGATTCACCGTCACTTGAACCGTATCTGCAAAATCAGTATTTACACAACCTGTTACGGTATTGGTAATGGAATCAATCACATAGAAGCTTGACGTTGGTGTTGAAATATTACTCAAACTTGGCGTTACAAAGAAATCTACTGGATTCGTAATTCCTGTCAGTGTAGAATCTTTCAACACAGTTGTTTTCGCCTCATCAAGCTCATGATAGTTGATCGTATACAATCCACCAGCAATATCTGTAATTGAAATATTGAGTTCCGTAGAATCGCCATCACAAATGGTAGCATCTCCAGTTAAATTAGCCAATGGTTTAGGATTTACAGCGACAACAATGGCTGCAGGTAAAGCTCCCGAACAACCATTTGCATCTTGCACCTCTCGCAAGCTAAATGTGATGTTAGTTATTGCTGTAGATGAAGCTACTTGTGGCGTAAACGTTAGGGTAGTATCTGCTGAGTTAGTCACCGTATAGCTCAATGGTGTTCCAGCACTATCCAAGGTAAACGTAAATGGATGAGCCCCTACCGTCAACGCTACTCGAATATCCACTGATTCCCCTTCACATAAATCCGTATTATTTGCACTGAAGTCAACTACTGGATTCGGGAAGATTTCGATCACTTGCTGTACCGTATCGATACAACCATTATCTGTAGTCACCCGAAGCGCTACCGTGTAAGTACCAGCAGCCATATAAGTGGTGTTAGGAGTAATTCCTGTAGCATCTGTATTGAAAATGCCCGTAAAATCAAAATCCCATTCATAGCTTGCTATGGTTCCAGT
>JBMYQA010000374.1:0-5202 GCA_049600855.1 Flammeovirgaceae bacterium
CTGCTATTCAAGGCTTCTGAGCCTTGAATCCATCATCGAAAGTTTCCTAACTTTCAAGTTTTAAGCCAGTTAGGAAACTTGCCACAATTGAGTCAGAACGTTGAAACGTCGACTAGTATAATTTATGTATTTGATTATCAGAACCTTGCAAAACCATCGGGTAGCATCAATCCTGCTTTATTCATGAAATGCCAGAAGCGGTATCTTGGTGTGATAAGCCATATTTTTAGTATCACTTCCTGAGAATAAGCGCTCTAAAAATGATTCCTTTCGAGTAGTCATGGCAATTAAGCCAGCATTATAGGTATCTACCGCATCTTTTAAGCCGTCTTCCAAATCCTCTCCTAGCAACACGTGAAAATCAACCTTACCCTCTGCATCAGGATATTCCCTAAAGTAATTATCACGCATCAAGTCAAATGACACATCATCTATAAAATAGTTTTCATCATCAGAAACATGAATGCAGTGAATCTTAGCATCAAAATTTGTAGCAAATGTTCTCAGCTTCTGAATGGAATTAAAATCATGAGGAGAAAAGTCTGATGCATAAATCAACTGTTTAAACCCTGTGAACTTTGCCTCTAAAGGAATCGCCAATACTGGGCAACTCGCTTGATCGATTACCGTGGCAGTCATGCTACCTAAAATAATTTTTTCCAAGCCCGTTGCGCCTTTTGTTCCCATAACAATCAAGTCTATTTCATAGGTTTCGGCTGATTTAATGATGATTTCTGACGTAAAGCCTTGTACTGCTAAAGGCGTCATTTTCATCTTAGCTTTTGCGTCAGGATTTTCGGTCTGGTAGTTCTCTATGGTTTTTTCGAGTATACGAGTAACAGTTTTATGCTCATCCTCTGCCATTTTTTCAATCATATGTGCAGGGATGTGGTAATCTAACGGAGTACGATAGGTGTGCAAAATCACCAACTCTCCTCCTAGTGCTTCAGTAATCTTAGCAGCAAAGTCAAATGCATTGTTTGCATGATCCGAAAAATCAGTAGGAAATAATATTTTTTTCATTACTCGATAGGGTTTGGTTGCATATTCGAATATGCCGATTATTTCTGGTTTCTTAAAATCAACAAAGGAATCTCTTTTTCGTAGCTCACCAGTTTTTCGGTTACACTACCCATCAAAATCCGATCGATTACGCCATGTCCTTTTGCTCCCATTACAATCAAATCAAACTGATTTTTATGCGCATAATCATTGATGTATTTTGCTACATTATTATGCTCATTCTCCACGTAATCTGCTTCTATTTTAACACTTCCATGATCAAACTTGTCTAAATAGGCTTCAAAGGCTTCCTTTTTAAAAGCAGCCATATTTCTAACAAACTTTTCGTAACTCATATTAATCATGGGATAACCCGACATGGGCACATCAAAAACGTTGAATGCAGTAATGTCAGCATTATCTAGGTATTTAGCAAGCTGTATTGCCCCTCGCATGGCTTCTTCAGAGTTTGTAGAGAAATCTACTGGAACTAAAATTTTCTTAATATTTTCTTTGCTCGTCTCTGGAATAAATAATACCGCACAATCTGTGTTTCTAGCAACGCGTTTGGCTACTACGCCACTACCTTCAGAGAATCTTTTATTTCCCAAAACCATTAAGTCGGCCTTTTTCACTTTTGCCCAATGTAGCAATTCATCTAACGGCTTTCCTTCGAGAATCTTTACTTCAAAATCTACATTAATGTGCTGAAAGTAAAACTCCTTAATGCGTTGATCAATTACTTTTTTCAACAATTCATCCTTTGGTATGCTATTTCCTGATTCATCTTTATATGAAATAGTCATATCAGAAGGAATCTCTAAATCTCGATCTACATAGGTGAAATATACTTTTTTAGGGAAAATGATGTCTGTAAAATGAGAGAAATAAGTTAATAATTTCTCATCAAATATGGTATTATCTAGCGCTACGATAATGCGTTCAAACTTCTTCATGTGTTTCGATTTTGAGTAAGCTATTGATGACTTACTTATTGGTCAATTCAACTTGTAATTTATATATTCAAAAGTATAGCGGTCTAAAATTTGAGCGCATGACCTTTGAAATGCTTATAACTGATTTTTATCAATCGGTAATGGGTTTATTTGGAATAATGATTCGGAAATGTGAACCCTTGGAAGATGAGGACAGTAATAGCAATTCGCCATCTAAGCGATTTAAGGCAAGTTTAGCTATGTAAAGTCCTAATCCTGAGCCAATAGACTTTTCTGAACCCCTGAAAAACATGTTAAAGACTTTTCCTCTCACTTCAGGTAAAACTCCAATGCCATTGTCTTTTACATCAATCATAATTGTGTGTTGCTTCTTACTGAGTTCAATGTCAATTTGTGGAGGGATTAACTCATGGTAATAAGTCATTGAGTTATCCAACAGATTATTCAATACCAATTTCAACATTTTACGATCAATGGTACACAACATCTTGTTAGGTGCATGAATGTTGATACTGGCATTGCAATAGTTTTCATTTAATAATTTATTGTCAACCGTTTCTTGTAATACCTCTACTAAGTTAAACGCTTCATAACCAATGGTCATGTGTTTCACTTCATAGACTTTCATCAAGTTTTCCAACTGCTTCATGGTAGAAGCAACGGTGCGTTGAATGTGTTCTAAGTAACTTGTTGCCATAGGGTCTTTAATCTCCCTACTGGCTAGCAAACACAAGCCTGCTAAGGTACTTAAAGGGCCTTTAATGTCATGAGAAGAACGGTAAATAAAGGTATCTAGCTCTTCGTTGGTTTTAATCAACTTATTTACTACTGCTTGTAACTCTACTGTACGTTCATTCACTTGTCCTTCCAAGTTAACATTTGCCGCTAACAAAGCTTCATTTTTATCGTGAATAATTTGTTGAGCCTTCCTCAATTCTTTATTGGCAATTTCTACTTCTTCGCGCTTCAGCTTAATGATTTGATTTTTGCGTTGAATTTCGTGATACTGCCGTTTCAACTTCCGTTCAGCTTTTCTTTTCAAGATAAACCAAATCCAAAATCCAGCAATCAGTAGTGAAGCAATAATGGCTAATGAAAGGATTTGTAAACGCTGGAGTCGTCCTTCTAGCTTCAGTTCTTCCATTTTTTGTTGCTGAGAGCGTGTTTGGTATTTCACCTGCATGTCTGCGATTTGTTGATTTTTGGCAATGGTAATCACCGAATCTTTTAAAGAAACGTACGCGCGAAAATGGTCTAACGCGAGCTCATATTTCCCCTTTTTTTGATATAAATTGGATACGTGTAGGTGCGTTTCCATCTCCTTTGAGCGATATTCAATGCGGTTTGCTAAGCGAATGGCATTTTGGTAATGCTGCAAGGCTACATTAAACTCCTGTCTTAATTCATATAATTTAGCGGCCTTTAAAAGGATAATGATCTCCCCTACTCTAATTTCCTTAGCTTGCATAATTTCTAACGCTTCACTAAAGCATTTTTGAGCCGTTTTTAAATCTTTTTGTTCGATCATCACATCACCTAAAGCCCCTAATGCCAAGCCCATGCCCAAACTATCGTTTATTGTGCGCATCATGGTGAGTGATTTTTCGAAAATCAAACGCGCACTATCTAACTTATTCGAATGGAACAATAATTGACCGTAGCGCCGATAGTTGATACTTAGATTTATTGAATCATTTTGCGCTAGAAAGTCTGTTAGGGTTTGTACCAACAGTTCTTGAGCACTTTCAAACTCACCTATTTCGGTGTACACTTCAGCAATATGCCCTTTAATTTGAATCGCCTGTGTGCGTAATTGAAGCGAATCATACAGGTATTGTGCTTTTTGATAACTCGCTAAGGCTTTTTCATAATTCCCCATGTACAAATGTGCATTGCCCAAATCTTGGTGAAGGTTTGCCTCTCCTTCCTGATACTGTAGACTATCTGCAAGCTCAATTCCAAGTTGAGCATACACCAATGAACGGTTCGGCTTTTCCCAAAGTAATCGAAAACAAAGTTTATGTAACACATCGACACGTTCAGTACCCAAAATATGTTTAAAAGGTAGGACTACCTCTGTTTGTTGAGCCATGGAGGAATAGCTCAATAAAATAAGGACTAGCGCACCAAAAATCCCCAACTTTAATAGCCACTTTAAGCGATCCATCTCCTTTTTTCTGAAATTTTACATCCAAAATTACATGAAAGCCCAGAATTAAACAATGGATTGATATTGCGCGAATGCCAACTATTCCTAGAAACAAGCAATTAAGTACCTATTGAATTAATGTAGTTTAGAATTTATTCTTAAGTAACTAGACATAATGATGTTTTTAAATCAAAAAAAGGAAAAACCATAATCAACTCCTTCTGTTCTATAGTTATAGTAGGGAAATTAAGCTAATTTCGTGTTGGAATGATACAACTCTAATGTTAAGGGTTGATTTTTATCGTACTCAACCTTGAAATGGTGGGAAAGTCATAGACAACATGCCTACTTTCAAGCAATTTTAAATACAACAAAAAATGAAATCTATTGTAACTAAAACGACTTCGTTAACTTCAGAAATGGAAGCCAGACTCAATGAACAAGTTTCTATGGAAAGCGCTTCTTCTCAATATTATTTAGCTTGTGCTTCTTGGTTACATAAAGAAGGATATGAAGGTGCTGCTGCGTTTATGTATCAGCATGCTAACGAGGAACGCATGCACATGATGAAGTTAATTACTTACATTAACGACTCTGGAGGTCATGCACTTGCTCCTGAAATTACTGGGATAAGAAATCATTTCAGTAGCTTAAAGGAAATTTTAGATTATGCGTTAGAGCATGAAATCGAGGTTTCTCATTCAATCAATAATATTGTCGATTTTTGTTTTGAAATCAAGGACTTTGCCACCTTGCAATTCATGCAATGGTATGTGCAAGAACAACGAGAGGAAGAACAAATTTGTAGACGTGCCATAGAAATCTATGAAATCATAGGAGATGATGCGCAAGGTTTATGGATGATTGATAAAGAAATAGGTAAGCTTGCTCAAGTGGCCGAACAAGCCGATGCCAACGCAGAAGGCGCATAATTAGTGGAGGGTATTTCGCGATACCCTCCAATTCCTTTTTTTTGAAAATATTGCAAACATTTCCAAACGATTCATAATAGCTTATTAAAGCTCATTTTTATTTAGTTAATTTGGATTAATTCATAGAGCGTAAAACCTATTTTTTAAATCCGAAATGACTTAT
>JBMYQA010000375.1:0-4923 GCA_049600855.1 Flammeovirgaceae bacterium
CATTACCTCAATAGTGCTTTTGCCACATATCTCAAATCTAACGTTTTGTACGCTTCTCTATCCAAGTGGTTTTGAATATTATACTGACATTGAGATTCATAAAGGTAATCGAACTGAAATTAATGAAAATATAAGTACCACAGGTAGGTATTTTGATAAAACAGGAACGCTAATTCCTGTAGGCGCAATTTTACCGTATGCAGGTCAAGTTGCGCCGAGAGGTTGGCTCTTGTGTGATGGAACGATGCTTTTTAAATCCGACTCGAAGTTTTATCTATTTGAAGATTTAATTCAGCTCATTGGCACTACCTATGGTGGCGATGGTCAAAACACCTGGCAACTACCCGATTTAAGAAGTCTCTTTCCAATTGGGGCAGGGCAGGGGCAAGGGTTTAGTGATTACCAAGTAAGTAAAACAGGAGGGCAAGAGCGGGTTGCGCTTGATCCAAAAGAAATGCCGCCACATACGCATTCCATTATACATACGCACATGTCGCAAGATGATGGACATTACCATAAAATTATCACCAATAATGGAACAGGTAATGATGGTGGAATTGATGATGCCACAAAGGTGAGTTCTTCTGGAACATCAGATTCAAAAACAGAAGTCGAATATGCTAAAGTTACCATTTTCCCAAATGACGGCAAATACCATAAAACCATTGGTAATGATCGAAGCTATTATGAAAATATTTCTAGATCAGGCAATGCAGGTGGTGAAGAAAGCAAACCAGAGCAATACAATGAACATGGGCAAAAGACTGATGCAGGTGAGTTCCAAGTGCAATCTCACGAAAATATGCCTCCCTACATAGCCTTAAACTACATCATTAAACTTTAAACCGTTACTGCTATGCCGAATATCAATGTAGTTTATTGGAATATTGAGAATTTTGGAGCTATTAACCCGTCTACATTTCAAGTTGATCAGAAAACTATTAATGACCAACCTTCAAGTTTTATTAGGCCATACCCAACAGGAATACGAATAAAATTTATTGCAGAGGCTGTTAAAAATATGCAGGCAGATATCCTTTGCCTCATTGAATTAGTAGGAGAAGAAAAAGACGGTAACTCATCTGATTACAAAAATGCCCTTGAAAGTTTGCGGCAAGAATTGAACGCCATTACTGAAGGAGCGAATTGGCATTATGATTTTGTAAAAGGTGCATTGGGTATGTATGATTCAGGTAAACAAGCATATCATACGATAGAAACGCTGGAGTGGAGCCGAGATCACAAAGAAGGCTATGCTGTATTTTGGAAGCAAAATATTGCTAAATTTAGGATGCAAGTATCGCCACCTATTGCTGTTTATAAAGATCGGGATATACAAGCTACCAATGATAAGTTGCTGGTTAATGAACAATCTTTTGGTGTTCATGCTACCTATGTTGATCAGGCAGGTCACGAACAACGTATATCAGCTATTGAGGTGTTTTTTGATGCTGCAAAGCCCTTAGTTATTTCTGCAGGAACCGTTTTCCCGAACAATTTCAAGCTGCTAGGGGGGCAAAACGTACAGCATAACGATACCTTAACCGAAGATGTTGACATTCGAAACATTAAGGAGCTCCCCGCAGGTACACAAATTGGGCCTAAGGGTATTCGCTATACTTATGAAGCTGGTAAAACAGTGATACTAGTGCCTGGCGGATACACTTTAATTGAAAAATTCATATTACCTAAAAACAATGAAGTATTAATACCTAAACATTGTTTGAGCCTAGTGATGGAGGGCAGAGATATAGATATGTCTCAGTATAACTCTACTACAGTAACGTATTCATACCCTAAGCCGAGTACGTCATCAAAATACCCAGCAGGATATTACCCTAAATTAAGACAAAAAGGAGCTTCCAGTGATGAAGTTGCAAGGTTCAGAACAGAGCAAGCAGCGGAGCAGTTATCCGAAGAATGGGACGCTAATTCTAATTACACTAGAGCCTATTACAAAGAGCGTGTAAGGGTGGATAATGGCTCTTACAAAGATTTTATTCGGGTAAAGTGGTGTCCAACATCAGCGGAAAACTTCCAGAATAACCCTAAATGGAATTTATTGCCCTTTCCTTCGTCACATCGGCTAGATAAAAGTAAAAGCTACCACCAGGATGGTTTAGGGTACAAAGAAACAGAGGTCGCTTATGGAAGAAGACCTGCTTTTTGTACCATACTATGTAGTTCAGAAAATATAACTACACAAAACTATAGCAAATACCTCATGCCGATCATTATGATGCACACACCAGCTACACAATGGAATGATCATATTGGGGTAGAACGTACAAGTATGGCTGCAAAATTGGCCTCTTGGTCGCGACCGCTTTACCAAGTTTTTGTAAAAGATATCACTCAAAAAGATCCTTTAGCAGGTGCTTGGAAAGTTAGCCAACTCGGTGTGATTGGAGGCGATTTTAATTTACACTTGATCGATACCCGAAATGCGAATTTTAACCAGAACACGTCTCCTAAACCATTAGAAATAGCAGCTCGAAAATCGTTTACAAACCCTTATGCGAATGCAGGGGCAAATCTTAAAATGCTTATTCAAGACAATGGGACAGCGCAGTATCAAAACTTTACTAGCTTAGCTCAAATGACCGCTGAATTGAATATGGCTAATATTCATAACACGACTGATATTCGATGGAAAGCATTTGATCAAGTGTTTTATAAAGCGTCCCCAAATCAACTGAATATTTTGAATCCTTTTAAATATGGTCATACGGATTGTGGGCATATATATGATCTTGTACTGGCTTTAGTATCATTTGAGCAGCTAGATCAGGTATTATTTACGGGAAACAACGATGATGAATTAAAGAATAATTTCCCTCAGTTTACTTCTGGTTTACTCAAAAGTTTCAATACCGTCATTAATGAAGAACAATTGTTTGAACGCATCCGAACTTGTTTTAAAGCGAATGAAAACAACGGCTATTTGAGTGATGAAGGCAGTCTAAAATCTTATGCAGCAGCAGGAATGATTATTCGCTATCTATTGAGTGATCATTTACCGATTGTCTTTCCCTTTGCTATTGAAACGGCAATCGCTACTCATACAAGGTGCGACTTGCGTGATGCTCAACTAACGGTGTCCACTAAAGCAGGAAAAAATACAGCAGAGTCTGATGAAGCATGCCAAGTATATTTGAGTTTCCTTAGAAATAATACTCCACTAGCATTTCCCTACTTAACAGTGGTATTTGCAATCACAGTTGGAGAATTCTTAGGTCATCGGGTGTATAATGCAATTAATGGAATAAAGCAGTACAAGAAAAAAGGTGATGATGAAAAGTACCTCTTCGCTTATGGTAGGTATAACGCTATTCAAAAAAGGTATGAAGCAAGCATTAAGGCTCCTGCAATAGCGACAAGAATTTCTGTGGAGGCCATGATTAATGGAAGAGCATTAACTAGGTATCAAAATAGTGGTCATCAAAAAGTAACGACAGAAATTGATGTAGTACCAAAAGCGAATTTAGCTAAAACTCAATTTAACTTTGGAAATGCTAACACAACAGTGTTAACAGAAAACGATACTGGCTCATTTAAACTGGTGTTTTTTTCAAACAGTGGAAATGATATTGGTCTTGTTGATCAAGGTACAATCACCTTAACTACTAATGATGTAGGGTGGTTCAAAAAGAAAGAAAATGATCCTAACGATAAATCTCAAACCGCTGTAGATATCCATTTCAAAGATAACTATGCGGCCATTTTTTGTGCACCTGATGATATTACAGGAATCACTGCTGCTACCATTACTGCACAATTCAAAAAAGATGAGTCCAAACCAAATGCAAATGATGGGACAAAAATCGCTACTAACATCACTTTTATAGCCAATTTAATTGATGCCAGTACCTCCCAAGTAACTGTTTTACATAATGGTACCGAACTCCAAGCTGATAGCTTTGTGGATATTGGAGATAAATTAATCATTGTAGTGACTACTAGAAATAGCCTGAATCAATCGAGCAGTGAACTGGGTAGTCAAACCTTGTCTCTCCAAGTGAACTTAGAAGAAATTAAGACAAACTTTACACCTAAAAACAAAAAAAATAGAAACGGTCAGGTAGAATATAGCTATGAATGTGAATATACAGTGACAAAGCTTGGGAGTTTAGCGATTGAAGTCATGCTAGACCAAAAAAACATCCATTTTGTTATTAATTCAAATGAAAGCTTAGCGTTAAAAGTTGCTGGCACACCCACAAAACTGATCAATCGACTTTATTATTTTGATACCAAAAATCAAAAGCATATTGAACTTGCTGAGAATAGTATACTTTCAGTCGATCAACCAATTGTGATAGAAAGCACCTTGAAAGATCAAGATGAAAACGCGGTTATTTACACGAACAACAACATGCCAACAATTGATTTATTCAATCTAGCGGCAAGGCTCAATGGTGTAGATCAACCTGCTAATCAAAATGGTTGGACTAATCCAGATGAGGCTAACTTTTTTACCAATACATTCACCGCTGATCGATCGGGAGATTTGGAGTTAACCATTTTGGTAGAAAAAGTGATTTTGAATCGTTTTACTATAAATTTAAAAGTAACGGCTCTTCCCGACGCTAACGCATCAGAAATTACATTTTTTGATAGAAATACACAGTTGACACAAACAAACGTTACTTGGAGTACCTCCAAACCACTCACCATCCAAGGTACTTTAAAGCAAAGTAAGGTGGGGAATAGTGCTCCCTTAGTGAAGTACCTTGATGATGCACATCAAATTAGAATCTATGAGGAAAATACAACTGGAGAAAAGAAAGAAATGTCTCCTAAAAAACCTTTAGCTTTCACTAATGGGAAATTTAACGCAACAGTAACGCCAACATTGGAAGGAGATACGACGATTACCGTATTAGCTGGAGCTATTCAATTAAGTCCAATCTTATTGCAGGT
>JBMYQA010000375.1:4933-5173 GCA_049600855.1 Flammeovirgaceae bacterium
GTAATGAGTTAGATTTAGATGCGATTAAGATCGATAAAGTGGAGTATGTGAAAGGATATAAGGATAGCATTGGAAAGTCGCTTCCTGGCTTACGACCAACGAGTATAACCTTAAATACAACATCGACTATTGATACCTCAATTCAACCCAAAAAAGGGTTTACAGGCTATGTTAGCCTCAAAATAGTGATTACAGTGCCAAAAGACGGAGGGTATAAAGACAAAGACATCGAGCTAAAAC
>JBMYQA010000376.1:0-5160 GCA_049600855.1 Flammeovirgaceae bacterium
AGAAAAGTCTGCATGGCAGGTGGCAAAGTAAGCGTTTCTGTATGTTCATTTTGATACCACATTGGAAGTGCTTCTAAAAAGTGTTTAAGTTCAGTAAAAATTTGGGGATGATAGGTATAAAATACTTTTTCCTCATTTTTCATCCATTCATTTTGCGCTCTTCCTGTACCAAATGGCACGCGATCAGACATTCTACAGCTTGGAAACACACACGTTGAATTAATTTCAATGGCATCACCTTGAGGCATCATCTTGTGCATGAAATAAAAATCCTCGCCCGCCTTTCTCCGATTCATTCCACCTGTGAGTGCGTAAGTGGATGCGCGTACAGCCATGGAAGAACCAACGGTATGCAGTGCATAAGGAAACTGCGCATAGCGTAATCCCTGGATGTAATAACGCAAATGCAATTCATAATTGCTGATTCCTGCTTTTAATTGCTGATTTTTTTCATGCTGATAAGGATGCTCAAAATACAATGCGGCAGATTGCGTGTGGGTGTTTTTTACAAAAGCACGTTCCAGTTCAGTTAAATAGTTGGGAGATACCAAACAATCGGCATCTAAACACACAATACCACCATCATAATCTAGCTGTGCAAAGCGATACAGGGCTTCATCCATCACCACTTTTCGGGCTAAGCCAGCACCAGCGTGCTTGGCAGGTAAGTCATTCACATCAATGACCTGAAAACGAAGGTGGCTTGCTGGATTTTTTATAGATGTGTTCCACTGGATAAATTCCAACTTTGTTTTTTGATTTTGCACATGAATTTCTGGAGCAACATGTTCCCCCGCATTAATGCCTACAATTACCTCTACTTGGCAGGTTGTGGGATAACACTCCAATAACGATTGAAGTGTAGGGATTAAGTTAGGTTCATTAAAACAAGGAATGGTGATGATTAATTGTGTATTGGGATGGGGAGGATTCGCTAACAGTTGCGATTTAAAACCAAAGCGCTGTTGATAAAATTGGGCAATTTGAGAGAGTTTTTTTGGTAACATACTATCTTTGCAGGCTGATTACTGAGTTATTTTACCTTTTAATTCCATTCAATGGCATACGTAAAGCCCAAAAAGAAACTGGGTCAACACTTTTTGAAAGACCAAAGCATTGCCCAACAAATTGTTGATTTACTTTCGGGGCACCAAAACTACAAATACTTGCTAGAAATTGGGCCAGGTACAGGGGTATTAACCAAATTATTATTACCATCCAGCGATTTTCAACTTCGGGTAATCGAAATTGATACCGAATCAGTGGATTATTTGTTGAAAGAATTAAAAGTTCCTGCCCATCAAATTGTAGAAGGTGACTTTTTACGATTACCTGCAACAAGTTATTTTGGTGAGGAAGCATATGCAATTATTGGCAACTTTCCTTACAATATCTCTTCTCAAATCTTTTTTAAAGTACTTGAAAACCGAGATCAAATCAAGGAAGTGGTAGGGATGCTTCAAAAAGAAGTAGCAGAACGAATATGTGCGAAACCTGGTGGAAAAACCTGTGGTATTCTCAGCATTTTTATGCAAGCATTTTACGATTGCGAATATCACTTTACCGTGCCGCCAGAGGTATTTAACCCTCCCCCGAAAGTGCAATCGGGCGTATTACGACTCCGAAGAAATGACACGAAAAAACTAGATTGTGATGAAAAGTGGTTCTTTAAAATCGTAAAACAAGGCTTCAATAATCGACGTAAAACATTAAGAAATGCTTTAAAAAGTTTAAACTTTCCCAAAGAGCTGATGCAAGACGAAGTGTTTAGTCAGCGTGCGGAACAACTCTCAGTTCAAGATTTTGTGCTAATAACCAAGCAATTAGCAAGTTAAACGGGTAGTTTATTACAAAAAATACGCACCTGTTGTAACCTTTCTTTTCAAGCATGCATCACATTACCGTATTTACATAGCAAACGAATGCATTCTAATGTGGAGAAATTCATCTAAATTTGACGGTTAGTTCATTCGCTATAAGTATGGAATTTGTACTTTGCAACGTAATACATTGTGTTTTAGCAAGAAAAAGCTTTTTAACAATAATTATAAATGGCTTTGGATATACATTTGCTGATTAGGCTGTAGGAGGTAAAGTTCAAAAAGCTATTTGACTATATGGAATATATAAATCTGTTTCGGAAATTTCATGAAGAAAAGGTACAATATTTGATTTGTGGTGGATTGGCTGTAAATATTTATGGAATTCCAAGAATGACCGCAGATATAGACTTACTTGTTTCATTTACTGAAACAAATGTTAAAAAGTTTGAGCGGGTGTTAGAAGAACTTTCATTTGCATCAGTGGTACCCATCCAACTCAATGCATTGTTAGATGCTTCGAAACGAGCCGAAATGATAGAAACAAAAAACCTGATTGCGTATTCATACTATAATAAAAGGGCTAATTTCATGAATGTAGATGTACTGATGGATGTGCCTTTCTCGTTTGAAAATATGTGGGAAGAGCGTGAACGACGAGAAATTGAAGATTTTGAAATCAATATCGTTTCATTAGAACACCTCATTGAAATGAAAAAATATGCGAACCGAAGCCAAGACCAGCAAGACGTAAAAATGCTGGCAAAACTACAAAATATCGTTGCCAACTAAGCAAGCAAAATCTTATTCGAACAATTTAATTTTCATTTAAAACTATGTTAAAGCCGAAAGCTGAAAACCAGAACAAGGGTTATTTTTTTACTGTGTCTGATGACGAAATCAAGGATCATCTAAACCGTAGCCCTAAGGACATTTTCCAATGGCTGGAAACAACAAATAAATTTGTTAATCAAATCCAAACTCCCCTAGAAAAAAGAAGAAGTAGACTCTCAAAAACTGTTCAGACCTGAGTAATTGAATACCTCTGAAGTTCAATATTACATAGCGTTAGGGCAAATCCCTGGCATTGGCAGGGTACTAGCTAAACATTTAATCAGTTATTGCGGGTCTGCCGAACAGGTATTTAAAGAAAAAAAAGGGAAGCTACTTAAAATCCCAGGTATTGGTGAAAAAGTAGCTGAGCGCATTCTCAAAAGTAATTTCTTAGCTGAAGCTGAGCAAGAACTCGTTCGAGCTGAGAAAAATGGAGTCACCATACTTTCTTATCATCACCAAGATTACCCTGAACGCTTGCGGCATGTCATTGATGCGCCACTCATTCTTTATGCAAAAGGGAATATACATCTGAATGCAGTAAAGGTGATAAGTATTGTTGGCACACGAAAAGCAACTGCGTATGGGTTAGATCTTACCAATCAATTGGTGGAACAATTGGCTGCATATTCGGACTTGTTAGTAGTAAGTGGCTTAGCCTATGGCATTGATATTTGTGCCCATCGTAAATGTGTGCAATTAGGCATTCCAACGATTGGTGTGTTGGCCAATGGTTTAGATACGATTTATCCCAAAACCCATGCGGCTACCGCACAAAAAATGCAGCTCCACGGTGGGCTAATTACTGAAAATCGCTTAGGAACCCTTCCCGATGCTCCCAAGTTTCCAGAACGTAATCGAATTATTGCAGGTATGTCTGATGCCGTAATTGTGGTAGAAGCAGCGCGGAAAGGGGGCGCACTCATCACAGCTGAAATTGCCAATTCATTCAATAGAGATGTATTTGCCTACCCAGGGGATATTCATAAAACGACCTCTGAAGGATGTAATAACCTGATTAAACAACACAAAGCCCATTTAATGACTTCTGCTAAAGATTTAGCATACATTATGGGCTGGGATGTGAGTGAAAAATCCACTAAACCTGCTTCTATTCAGCTCGCATTAGATGATGTAGATGAGCAAAAAGTCGTGAACATCCTCAAAGAAGGCGAACTTCAGATTGACCAACTGAGTTACAAAAGCCAAATTCCCATCGGAACTTTAGCTTCGATCTTGCTAAATTTAGAGTTTCAAGGTTTTGTGAAAAGTATGCCAGGGAAGGTATACGGGTTGGCAATAAGCACCTGATCATCAAGATTCATTTTGCTTATCAGCTTAAAATAGTCGCTTACATCACCTTCCGCACATAATCCCACAATACAATGCCCAAGCTTACCGAAATATTCAGAGAATGTTTGGTGCCAAATTGGGGAATCTCTAAACTCTGATCGGCAAAGGGTAATACGTCATCACTCACGCCAAAAGCTTCATTTCCAAAAACAAATGCATATTTTTCAGCTGGAGTAAAGTCAAAATCTTGAAGCATTACGGAGTTTGTCGTTTGCTCCACAACCACAATTTGATACCCTGCTGCTTTCAATTGTTGAACAGCCGCTGCCGTATCTTCTTCATGTTCCCAAGTCACAGATTCTGTAGCGCCTAAAGCCGTTTTGTGAATTTCACGGTGTGGTGGGCGCGCGGTGATACCGCATAAAACTAATTTTTCGATTTTGAATGCATCGGACGTTCTAAAGGCAGAACCGACATTATGCATACTTCGAATATTATCAAGTACAACCGCGACTTGATGTTTGTCACTTTGTTTGAATTCTTCAACACTGGCTCGATGGAGCTCATCCATGGTTAATTTTCGCATAAAACAACACTTGGGTAACAAGAAAATGAAATCGGATTGCAAAAATGTAAAATCCAATTAAACCTTCCTTAAAAATGCTGGTCTAAATCCCAAAATAGGCAAACAAAATTCATTAAATTAGAAGCATGAGCACATCCAGAAGAGCATTCCTGAAAAAGTCGGCCTTAGCAACAGCAGGGACTATGTTAGTTCCCAGCTTTCTAACCGCTTATGAACACAATCCCATTTTCTCGCCAACAAATGGAAAAAAACTGGTTGTTATTCAGCTTTCAGGAGGAAATGATGGCCTAAACACCGTAGTGCCTTACCAAAATGATCACTATTATCAATTAAGACCAAATTTGGCTATTGCCCAAAATGAAGTGCTCAAACTCAATGATTCGTTAGGACTCAATCCGTCAATGACTGGCTTAAAGTCGCTATTTGATGAGGGCTTGGTGAGCGTCATCAACAGTGTTGGCTATCCAAATCCTGATCGTTCTCATTTTCGTTCGATGGACATTTGGCATACGGGAAGCCATGCGAATGAATACTGGCAGTCGGGCTGGATTGGGCGAATGTTGGATGCGCAATGTGGTAATGATTGTGAAAAAGCGCATTATGCCATTGAAGTAGACGATACGTTGA
>JBMYQA010000377.1:0-5155 GCA_049600855.1 Flammeovirgaceae bacterium
AAATTTATTCACCTTTCAGGTAGTCAATAAAACAACAGAAAATTTGCCAATCGAACTAAAGATAGAATCTCATGATGGGGAGTTAGTGGTTGTCGGAGGTGAAATCATGTTAAAAGGCAAAGATGTGGTAGATGGGGCGTTCTTATTGAAGCTATCACCAGAGCTGCTTGATGGGGTAAAAACAAAAATCCGTATCGGCGTTTATACAGGAGGGGAGCAAATAGAGTTGGTGACCACAAACTTTATGGGGCCTTATACCAAAAAGTAGACATTATAAATTAACAAAAAATGAAATTTCATTGGGGACATGGTATTACGTTAGTAATCGTTTCATTCATGGCAATGATTCTGTATTTCGTATTTGATAGTTTCAATTACCAATCAGAATTAGTGGCACCTGATTACTATGCCAAGGAAGTAGCTTACCAAGAGCAGATTGAAAAAATGAAGAATGCGCAGCATGTTCAGTTGGAAACTAAATATACCAAAGCTGGTTTGCTCATTGAATATCCTCAAAACGCTATTCAGGGTAAACTGCATTTTTTCAGGCCTTCAGATAAAAACTTAGACTTTGAAGTGGTCATTAATCCTGATTCTTTAGGAACACAGCTTATTGACCCTACTCAATTGGCAATGGGATTTTGGAGAATAAAAGCAGAGTGGAAACATCAGGATAAAAGCTTTTATTCAGAAACCTCATTTGTAGCGCCTTAATTACTTTACTTATGCTATGGACTGCTTTTCTTTTGGGATTTTTAGGGAGTTTCCATTGTTTAGGCATGTGTGCTCCAATTGCCTTTGCTTTCCAAAATAAAGGAAGTAAATCCCCATTTCTGAGCAAAATCGTTTATAATCTAGGCCGTTTAACTACTTACTTTATACTAGGTGCTTTAGTAGGAAGCTTAGGGAATGTATTAGCCTTTTCGGGACTACAAAAATGGCTTTCGATTTTTGCTGGACTATTGATGATATTGGCAGGCGTTTTTGCCGTAAATCTGGATTTAATAGTCGTAAAGCTTCCCTTTTTTCAACGTCTATACAATTGGACGAGCCAAGGAATGGCTTGGGCGATGAGGCAACGATATGCCGCATTTCCATTGGGTATGCTCAATGGAATTTTGCCCTGTGGCTTAGTCTATTTTGCCTTGTTTGGCGCTGTTGCTAGCGGAAATTACCTAGATGGCGGATTGTCCATGCTGGCATTTGGCGTTGGTACTTTCCCATTAATGATTGGGGCTGCGTGGTTCGGTCAAGTCGTGAACTTGAACTGGAGAAATGGATTTAAAAAACTCTATCCCGTATTATTTATTGGTTTAGGTTTACTGATCATCGTTAAAGCGACTAACCTTTCACTTTTTCAAGGAAGGGTAGAAGATAACTCAACTATTTGTTTGCCAAATTAAGTTAAAACATCTCAGAGACTAATTTCAAAATAGTCTCTCAAAAAAAGAATAAATCATGGAGGGTTCATCAACAATATTAACAGCTCAAGATTTACTTGAGAAGTATAACGTTCCTGCGCCGCGTTATACGAGCTATCCAACCGTACCTTTTTGGCAACAAAAACCACCAGCTGAGCAAGATTGGTTTCAGGTTGTTGATGCGTGTTTAAAAGAAAGCGATGAAATTAGTGTATACATTCATTTGCCCTTTTGTGAGCGTTTATGCACATATTGCGGTTGTAATACGAAAATAACCCAAAAACATGCGGTGGAATTGCCCTATATCGAGACCTTATTAAAAGAGTGGCAGTTATATACCAAGCGTTTTTTAAAGAAGCCTATTTTAAAGGAATTACACCTTGGAGGGGGAACTCCTACTTTTTTTTCGCCAGAAAATTTAAAAGTCTTATTGAACCAAATTCTAGCTACAGTAGAGGTGCCCGAAAATCATGACTTTGGTTTTGAGGCACATCCCAATAGCACATCTAAAGAACATCTTACTGTATTAAAAGCATTAGGCTTTAATCGCATCAGTGTAGGGGTGCAAGATTTCAACCCAAGAATTCTTCAGGTGATTAATCGAATTCAAACCGAAGAACAAATTGAGTTTGTTACTCAGCAAGCGCGCAAATTGGGCTATGAATCGGTTAACTATGATATTATTTATGGACTTCCATTACAAAAGGTTGAAGATATTCAATGCTCCATTGAAAAAATTAAAACCTTAAAGCCAGATCGCATTGCCTTTTATAGTTATGCGCATGTACCTTGGGTAAAAAAAGGGCAACGGGCCTATGCGGAGTCAGACTTACCCTCTCCTCAGGAGAAAAGAGAACTGTATGAGTTTGGGAAAAAGGCGTTGATAGCAATGGGTTACCAGGAAATTGGACTTGATCATTTTGCCTTACCTACCGATAGTTTGTATCAAGCGACACAATCTAAAGAATTGCATCGGAATTTTATGGGGTATACGCCTTTAAAGTCTAATTTATTAATTGGATTAGGTGCATCTGCAATCTCAGAGGCGGGAAGGGCTTATATTCAGAATGAAAAGCAGGTGAGTGCATATCAGGCAGCAATTGGCAATGAACAGTTGTCAATATTCAGAGGCCACTTGTTAACTGATGAAGATTATTTCATTAAAAATGCGATTGCTTCAATTATGTGTCACAAACAATTGGAGTGGAAAATCATACCTGACAACTATGAACAGGAAGTGAGGACTTTACTTCAGGAAATGGAACAAGATGGCATTATACAGATGGACGAAAGGCAATTAATCGTTACCGAGAAAGGCTTTCCGTTTTTACGAAATATTAGTATGGCTTTCGACTGGCGCTTAAAGCGAAAAAATACCTCAGAGCAACTATTTAGCAAAGCAATTTAAAAAAAGAAGGGATGTCTACTTTGTGAGACATCCCTTCTTTTTTTTCTTTATCTATGTTGAGTTTAGCCTAAGTATTCGGCTAACACTTTACTTCGAGGTGCTGCTCGAAGCTTACGAATCGCTTTTTCTTTGATTTGCCTAACACGCTCACGAGTTAACCCAAGTTTTTCGCCAATTTGTTCCAAAGATTGAGGATTTTCCCCTCCAATTCCGAAAAACATTTTAATCACTTGTTGCTCTCTAGCTCCTAGCATTGAAATTGCACGTGCCGTTTCATATTTCAAGGAGTCGTAGTATACTAAATCTTCATCTGCTTTTTTGGCGCTGTCATTCTCAAGTACATCTAATAGAGAGTTGCTTTCCCCTTCGTTAAAAGGCGCATCCATGGATACATGCCTTGTACCAACACGTAAAGTACTGGTTACTTCTTCTACATCCATACCAAGCTCTGCTGCAATTTCTTCTGGAGTTGGCTCGCGCTCATAGCGCTGCTCAAGTTCTGAAAATGCTTTGTTAATTCGATTTAAAGCACCAGTACGGTTTAGTGGCAAACGAACCACACGAGATTGCTCGGCGAGGGCTTGCATAATGGATTGGCGAATCCACCATACTGCATAAGAGATAAATTTAAAACCGCGAGTTTCATCAAATTTTTGTGCAGCTTTTACCAAGCCTACGTTCCCTTCATTGATTAAATCATTGAGAGAAAGACTTCTATTTTGATATTGTTTGGCAACAGAAACAACAAAACGCAAATTTGCTTTCGTGAGTTTGTCCAAAGCCTCTTTGTCCCCCTTCTTAATCCTTCGAGCTAATTCGATTTCCTCATCAATAGTAAGTAATTCTACTTTACTAATATCTTGAAAATAACGCTCTAAGGATTGACTCTCCTTTCTATTGGTGATTGCTTGCGTAATCTTTAATTGGCGCATACTCCTTTATATGAATTGAATTTTTTGAACAGACCTATTTTATCCAGTAGCAGAAGTTCTTGAAAATCATGTACTTATTGCTCGTATTATACATCAAAATATAGAGAATAAGAAACATTTTTCCAAAAGAAAATGCAATATAGGATTAAAATCCTAACGATTCAACCCTAAGTAATATTTTCCCAGAAAATTAAAACATGTATTTTGGATCAATAGTGTGTGTTTTGGGGTTTTCTCGTTACTACTACTGTCTTTATTAACCGATTTTTAATTCAAAATGTTGCTTTCTTTACCATAAATTCTGTTAATAAAAATGAAAAATAAAAAGTCTTTTTTAGTGCTAACCACGATTGAATTAAAGGTAAGATATCGCCAGTCCAAGTAAACCTAATGCTCCTAAAAGGTATCCCCACGTTTCCATCGATAAAAACAATAGGGTATGTTTGTTAGAGCGTGACCGATTTGCTTGTTTGCCGATTAACCAAGAAAAAATGGCGGTAATGAGCAGGGCAATGCTGAAAGAAAGTGAATTTAGGGAGTGTTCTTCTCCAAAAAGAGCCATTGAAGCTACTAAAAAAATAAAAATTGAAGGAATGTAAACTCCTTTTCCAGTCCATGAAATCATGAGTAATTTGGTTGGTGGTGAATATCCTATTTTTAGTGGTTGGAAATTGTGTGGGCTTTATTTTTACTCAAATATCGCAGTTGTGTCCATATGAGTTGTATGGACTAACAGGAGTGTAGGTGAATTTTAGAGCAATAGTGTTGATCACGAATAGAAATTATAGTTTAACTCTGTAGGTGTGGACTAGTCAATTATGGAACTCTAGACAGGGTAATTTTTGTTTCCGAAATAGCTTCATGCAATTGGATCGCCGAAGCGTCAGACCGTCAATGCGAACTATTTGTGATATCCACTAGTTAAGTTTGAAAACTATCACCATCATAAAAGCCGAATGAACAACTACTATTTCGATCAAGTTACTATTCTCAAGAGTGCTACAGGGCAGGTGGGTAAAATACCGTATTCATTTTGCTTACCGTTTATATGTAAAAAGAGGCATAGAACTCATCCATGCCTCCAAAAATCTTATTGTTTGACAATGCGAAAGACTCGTCTACCTTCTTTGGAATTGACTTCAACTAAGTAAACTCCTGAGCTTTGATCTAACTCAATTCTGTTATGACTATGATCAATGCTAAGATTATCTTGGATGAGTCGGCCATCGTAACTATAAATTCTTACTATGGCACTTTCTAAACTTCCTAAATCAACGTTAAAGAATCGTTCAGTAGGGTTGGGGTAGATATTGACATGATTAAAAATAGGATCATAAGTAATGCCCACAGTAGTGATTTCAATACAAGCGGAAGTGTCTACACAGCCATTTGCT
>JBMYQA010000378.1:0-5128 GCA_049600855.1 Flammeovirgaceae bacterium
TTTAGCTTAAAAATAACCTACTAAAAATACCACATTCATTTTGCTCACCTGCTTATTATAGAAGGTGTGATTGCTTAGCAGTCACACTTTTTTTATTATTGCACCAATCTAAATTATCTACCGAAATCAAGAAATGACTATGAGATTAATCAATTTTCTATTTATATCGGCTTTATTTATGTGTTTTTCTTGTAATAAAGAAGTAAATAAGAGCACAAGTTCAACTACTAAAGCTGACAAGATGGAAGAAAAAGTTACGCAAGGAGTACAAGGCACTGTTTTGTGGTTTGAAGGAAACCTGATGCCTTCTCCTGGTACGCCAGCACCCAAGGGCAAACCTATCGTTCGAGAAATCGTATTCTGTAAGCCACTGAAAATGAAAGAGGTACAACAAAAAGGTTCGTTCTATGTAGCACTAGATACGCACATCATCAAAAAAGTGACTTCGGATGATAAAGGAATATTTAAAATCCAACTTCCGGAGGGTAAATACTCGGTTTTCACGAAAGAAGAAGACAGCTATTATGCTAATTTATTCGATGGGCAAGGTTATATCCAACTAGTCACTGTGAAAGCAAACGAGCTGACTTCCTTAGACATTAGAGTGGATTATAAAGCTACCTATTAAGCACTCTAGTTTAGCTGAGCAAGTTAATATCATTTCAGAAAAACATGCTAACGTCAGGTGTAATTAATGGCCTGGCGTTATAAACGAGTAGCCTATCAAAAAATTTATTGGATATACGAAACAGTTCATTAAGGAAGACTTCCATCTCACCACTTATTTGTATGTACTTTTCTTCCTGCTAGCTACGTTCACCTTCAATTTCATGCATGATTTTGAAGATACGGTTGTTGATGGGCCTAAAACAAGTAGTCAACGTATCCTATACCACTTTCTCTTTTTCGGATTTGCTTACTACGGTGTACTGATTCCCAAACTATTGTTTACCAAGCAATTAGCCAAGCTAAAAAATCCTCATTTATGGATTAAAAGCCTTTGTTTTATTGGATTAATTGGCATCTGTGGCGGAATATTAGTACACTATCAAATTTTAGATTCATTTCAAAGCTACTACGAAAAGCGATTTATAGGTTCAATTCTTAACAATAGCCGAAGACTTGCTTTATATGTTATTCCATTATTAATTATCAAGTTCATTTACGATAGGCAAGAACAAGGACTTTATGGCCTACAAATCAAAGGAGTCGATTTTCGGCCTTATTTTTACATGCTCCTGATTATGTTGCCTTTAATCACGATTGCCTCCTTTAACGAGGCTTTCTTAAAGCAATACCCGCGTTTTTTCTGGAGAACAAAAGAAGTATTTGGATTAGCCAAATGGCAAATGGCAACCATATTTGAACTCTTTTATGGGATGGATTTTCTTTTTGTAGAGTTGATGTTCCGAGGCGCTTTAATTGTTGGTATGACGAAACTACTTGGTAAAGATAGTGTATTGCCGATGGCCGTTATGTATGGATTTCTTCACTTTGGCAAGCCAGTAGGCGAAGCGGTTAGTTCGGTTTTTGGAGGGTATCTACTTGGGATTTTTGCCTATTACTCCCGAAATATTTGGGGAGGCGTGTTCATCCACATGGGTATTGCCTTATTAATGGAGCTCACCGCAGGAATTCAACATTGGCTACGGGGTGATTTTGGGTAATGCGATCTTGCTGAACGCTGGAGGAAAATACCACACAAAAAAAGAGGCTAGGAAGAAGCCTCTAAATTTGCCTTAAATTGCAACATATCTTTTTTCATCCGTTCGCTTACTTGCGATTTCAGTAATCCCCCAACCATCGATGTAACCCGACCAAAAATACTCTTCGGAGGAAATACACGAGTAGTATAAGTCACCTTAGCAGTTTGTTCATCAAGCGGTTCAATTTGCAAATCTTGCTCAATTTGATTTCCACCATCAATGGTAATACTCGTTACGCGTTCATCAATAGAAAAAGCCGTCACTTTAGAATGCATCTTTAAATCTCCACCTATAATTGCTTCTCCAATTTGGAGAAACTCTGAGCCTACTCCCAGTTCTCCGTCTGTTAGTATTTGGGTTTCTTCTAACAAATGGATAAACTCGGGATGCCGTGAGAAGTCTGTGTAGTATTCAAAAACAGCTGATGCTGATCGATTGATGATGATACTTTCAGATAATTCCATTGCTGGTTGTTATTTGATGGATGCCCGCACTTTTTTGGCAGCTTCTAATGTTGCCTTCAATTGCGTCTGATCATTTTGATTTTGTGCAATTTCAACTTCTAACTCTCTTTTCTCTACGGCATTCTTTCTCAGGTTTTCTTGGAGCTTCAATTTATTGGCTTCATTATTAGATAACTTTCGGGCTAAAGTTTCCCCCTTATCTACAGCCTTATCATAATGCTTTTGAGCTTTTTTGATCACAGCCTCATCCGTGCTATTCGCCAATGTATTATTTAAAGCTTCTTTTAATCGCTGCTCCTCTACTTTATTTTTCTCAATATGCTGCAATAACTTCAAATGACTATGACTGTTTTTATCCAGATTCGCTTCAAGTTTCAATTTATGGTTTCTATTGTCTTGATATTTGGTGTTTAATGAAATCCCCTTGGCAATGGCTCGATCATACTCTTTTTGAGCTGCATCAACATCCTTGTCCGCTTCAGCTTGATACATCATAACCACAATATCGTATAGCATCTTCTCTGCTTCCTGATGACTTTGCTTATCATCTGTTAAAATACCTAGCCAAACTTCTGCGGTTTCTTTTTTACCTCTATCCGTTTGGGCATAAACCGTTACTAAATCGTGCATCCCCACTACTTTCGCATTTCGATATACCAAAACACCTTTCTTCCCCTCATTTTTGCCATACTGATTTAGTCGTTTTTTTAAATATTGATTCACTTTTGAAATGGGCAATTGCACTAATGAAACATACCCATTGCATTGGTCTTCATTTACCAATCGCAACTCTGGATTGATGGTAACCATAGATTGCGCATGGGCCATATTGACTGAAAGGCATAAAATCAGGCTAAAAAAAATATGAATTCTTTTCATGATTATTAGAAATTTATATTCGGAGTTTTCTTGAAGCTGAATACAGCTCAACTTCATCTACTATAAGTAATACGCTTAATATTCCTGAATTTGTTCAAGAGCTTTAAAATTATTAGCAAGTTCTTGCATAAAATCAATCAATAAACGTACACCAAAACCTGTAGCACTTTTCATAGAAGAGTGATCTGTATTCCCAAAAGCAACACTAGCAATATCTAAATGCGCCCATTTTGGATGCTCTTCAATAAAATTTTCTAAGAATTTAGCTGCGATGATTGCCCCCGCCATAGGAAGCCCGCTAAAGTTCTTGATGTCGGCTACATCCGATTTCAAATCATTTTGATAAACATCCCATAAAGGCAACTGCCAAATGCGCTCACCAGTTCGTTCACTAGCCGCTAATAAAGCCTGTGTTAATTCCTCATTATGAGAAAACAATGCTCCTGCATGATACCCAAATGTGCGCACTGTACTTCCAGTTAAGGTAGCAACGTCAATTAACACATCAGGATCGTAATTTTGATTCAAATAGGCTAATCCATCTGCTAAAACTAAACGACCTTCAGCATCGGTGTCAATAACCTCAATGGTTTTCCCCAAATAGGAATCGATGATATCGCCAGGATTAATAGCATGGGCATCCACATTGTTTTCTGATGCAGGCACCACTGTAATGATATGCACAGGAAGTTGTAATTTTGCAGCCACCTCTAAAGCGCCCAATACCGCAGCAGCTCCGCCCATATCGCTCTTCATGTAGTGCATGCCTTGTGTTTTGATGGATAAACCTCCCGTATCAAAGGTGATTCCTTTTCCTACCAATCCTACTTTGGGCAAATCTAAATCAGCAGAGTTTTTCGGTTTGTACTCAGCAACGATCAACGCAGGAGGCAAAACACTGCCTTTATTCACTGCTAATAAAGTATGCATGCCCAAGGCTTCAATTTCTTTTTTATTATACACCTTTACCTGGTAATCAAATTGCTTGGCCGAATCAATTACCCAATCCCCCATTAACTCTGGTGTTAACTTATTACTTGGCGCATTAACCATATCCATAATGCGCATTTGGGTTTCGGCAATGGCAGTACCCATGGCCGCTGCTTGGCGAATGCGTTCACTATCTTGATAATTCACATAAAGCTTGCGAATATGATACGCCGCCGATTTTTGTGTTTTATACAAGCCAATCTCATAGGTACCTAAATACAAGCCATTTAAGGTAGCATCCAAATCGCGGATATGTGCAGCAGGTAAATCTCCATTAAATAAAAACTGCCCTTCAATGCCCAGCTCATCATTAAAACGATGTTTATGCTCATGCACAAATCGCTTAATGGTTTTCACAATGGTATGAAAAGCAGGATGCTCTCCTAAACCAACCAAATAATATTTCTGCGTATGCCCATTTACCTGACCATACATCATACGCGTTTCGTTTGGGTTCCCTTCAAAATCAATTGAATGAAAGCCTATTTGATCAGCAAAAGCCGCTAAGTGCTCTTTTAAAGTAGCTGTTTTGATTACAGGAACAATAATATCTGTAAGTTGCTCAGGAAAGTTTTGGACAAAAGTTAGGTTGCTCATAAGTTAGAAAGTTGGCCTTCAATCGGTTACTCTGTCAAAGTAAAACGATATTTCTTTCGGTTCAATACGAATTCAAAAAAAATTAGGGCTTGTTAAGGAGTTCTACTTCATTTTAGAAATCAAATAGATTGATTATGACAAGCTAAATAGTGTTACTATTTCTTAAAGTTCAGCAAAAAAAATGACGCTACCCTGTTTACCTTTTTTGCTTTTTGACATTAGTAGATGAATCGTTTTTTATTTATCGAAAAATAATAGAGATGTACATCAAATCCACAATACTATTTCGAAAAGCTTTTCTTTCAACAATTACTTGTTCCAACAGTCATTTAGTTTAAAAACCTACAGCTACCATTACCACAACGAATAAGTTCTCCACAAAAATGACCATCATGAATTATTATTTGATCTATCGCACGATTTTCAGTATTCTTTTTGTGCTCTCTTTGAGTCCTGTAGCCATGGCCCAGTTTGGCTCTGGTGGCGGTTTTC
>JBMYQA010000379.1:0-5099 GCA_049600855.1 Flammeovirgaceae bacterium
CTCCGAATTCGGGTCTAAAAAGTTCATGGTGATCAATTGCAAGCAGCTTGCATCCAGGTTTTTAGTACCAATAGCCTGCGCAAACACCCCTGACTTTTTGTCTTTACACGCATAAATACGAGAAGCCGCTTCTTTTTTCAGCTTTGCAGCTTGCTTAGCCATCTTATTATCCTTGAAAAAGTGCGCTATTTTTTCGGCGGCTGAGCTTCCTGCCCAATGAAAAAGGAAAGTATAACAGTGCAACTGAGCGATATTACGGAACTCCCAAAGTCCTGCATCTGGCTCATTCATGGTTGCTTCAATCTTATTTAATGCATGTTGCACCAAGCGCTTCGAATGAAGCCGATCTTTCATAATGAATCGCTTATCGGTATACAGCGGCATTAATGATACGAGCACTTGTCCATACACATCATTTTGGATATGTGTATAAGCCGCATTTCCAACCCGTACAGGTTTGTTATTGAGATAGCCCGTCAGATTCATCTCAATTTCATCAATTTCCTTGTGTGTATTAATTCGATACAGTGGTTGGAAACGGTCTTTCTCATTTTTGGTCACATTTTCGATGTAATTGAAGTACTGCTTCATTTCTTCGAAGTGCCCAATATTGTTAAATGCGGTGAGTGTATAATACGTATCGCGCATCCAACAATAACGATAATCCCAGTTTCGCGTACTTTGGTCAAATTCTGGTAAACTCGTCGTTGCCGCCGCAATAATGGCTCCTGTATCTTCATACTGATGGATTTTCAGCACCAATGCCGATCGAATAATCCGATCTTGATGGAAGCTGCCAATACTTGTAGAAGTAATCCAATCGCGCCAATAACGAATGGTTTTATCTAAAAACGCTTCTACGGTACTAATAATCGGAGCTTCTAAAGGAATGCCGTAAGTCAACACCAAATACACCGGCTCATTGAGTACAAAAGCATCCTGATCCATCACATAATTCAATGGAATATTGGTGGTTAAACGCATGGATTGCGCCAAGCCCTGATAGCGAATGTGATTACTCCCCATATATTTTTCGGGAATCACCTCCCCATATTCGCCACGTGGCTCACAAGCTACACGAATCACGGGCGAACCAGCCAAAGGCTCAATCTTCCGAACCAACATCAGTGGCTTAAAATAACGATCATTTTGATGAAACCTCGGGGCAAAATCAGTTACCTTAAACTTCGATTCACCATCAATAAACTCCGTACAAAGCACATTGGTATTTTCAATGTAGTATTGCTTGGTTTTAAAACTATCGCCTATCGGTTTAATCGAAAACTCTCCTCCTTTATCATCATCTAATAATCCACCAAAAACAAAACTACTGTCAAACTTCGGCCAGCACAGCCATTTTACATTCGCTTTTTTGTCAATTAAGGATAAATAGGCGCAATTCCCTATAATCCCCAAGTTATACTTATGTTTCTTGCTCATAGTCAATTAGTTATGATATTTAGGAGTTATATAAGCCGACCATCAGTACATTACTCAGTTCTTTCACATCGCTGTAACTGATTCCCTGCTTTTCAACCTTAATGATAAGAAAGAAAGCTGAGATTATGAATGACATCGTTTTCGAAAAAAAAAGCCCTATTGACTAGGATCGTATTTGCGGAGCCTTGGATTCTCGTTTACCAATCTGAATCATGGAATAAATCATCACCACTGCGCCTAACCACTGAACCACTGATAAGGCATGGTCATTAAATAGGTAATCGAATACAATGGCCGATAAAGGGAAACAAAGTTCGGCAATGGTTGCTACCTTGGCTTGTACCCGTTTCAAGCCATAATAATACAAGAAAAGCATGGCCGAACCAGAAGTAAACATGATCAGAAAAATAATTTGCCAATTCTGTACCGTCATTTCCTGAAAACCATCGAGCTGCCCAATGGCACTCACATAAATCAGCATAATGATGGAAGTGGCCCCATAACGAAAAAATGAGGTAGTGGGCGAAGGAAATTTTAATAAAAGCTTTCGACCTAACACGGTAGAAGTTCCAAAAGAAACGGCGGCTAATAGCGCAAATAAGGCTGCATACACCGTGTTTTCTCCCGTATGAAAGTTGGGTAAATCCCAGCCAAACGTGAGGAAGTAGCCCGATATAATGGCTAAAACAGCCCAAGCCAAAAAGTTTTTATTCGGCCTTTCTTTTAATAGAAAAAAAGCCAAGGTAATGGCAAAAACAGGTTGCAATTTTTGGAGCAACACCACAACAGTCAATGCCTGAAAATTGACTAAAAATAGGGCTTTTACAATGGACAAGGTTCCCAAAGCCCCTCCAAATAACCCGACCAGAAATATGGTGATGATATCCGTCCACTTTAATACCCTAAGGAAACGATAACTCTTCCACAAAAAAGTATGCATCAATAAAAACGGAAGGGCATGCAACACAAACACCACAAATGCCACATCTAGGTTGTAAAGTCTGGGAGTTAACACCACGCCATCTAATCCCCAAAAAGTGGTTGCGACACAAATTGCAATAATGCCAGAAATAGATTTAGATGATGTTGGCAAAGCGTCAAGAATTAGTCAGTCAGGCAATATTACAAAATCCCGTAGAAAAGCGCTTTAAAAATGAAATTGCTTTTTGTGGGTTTATCGTCTACTGCTGAGTACAATTGTATGTACACTAAAGTTATGGATTGGACATCTTAGCGTTTGGCAATGCTGAGGATGATTGTAGAAAAGGGTTTTGATACAGCTAAACTGCTACTTTTTCTTAGAAAATACTATCTTTACCTAAATAGGTAACCAGTTCATTATCAATTAGAATGAATCAATTCATGAGCGATATCAGCTTCTACAAAAAGGCAAATTCATTAAATGAAGTCAATAATGCGACCCGTTTTGACATTCCCATCGATTCGGATCATGAATTTTATACTGATTTTAGCGATGTACGCGGCGTATTTGAGGAAAAAGTGTTGTACAGAAGCTTAAATGTAGATGCAAACACCCTTCAGTACAATGCGAGTGGGCATGCCAATCCGCCGAAAGCTTTTTTGTTTTTAGCAGGCATGCGCGGCTCTGGAAAAACCTCAGAATTAGCCAAAATTGCCAAGAAATTGCATCACCGCGAAGGCTTTTTTTGCGTGACCTGCAATTTAGACGATGGATTAGATGTGAATGACATGGAGTACATGGATATTCTCATCTTTCAATTGGAACGCTTATTTGAAGAATTGAAAAGTGCTGGAGTTCATCCTGATGATAAAATCATTGCCTCGCTACAAAACTGGTTTAGCGAACGCGTAAAAGAGGCCAACCGCTCCATTAAAAAAGAAGGCGGGTTTGAAGTAGAAATTGGTGCGGAAAGTCCGAGCTTATTCAGCTTTATCAAATTGGCAGGAAAGCTGAAAGCGAGCATCAAAGGAAGTCGGGAAAGTGCCGAAAAAATCAGAACCATTTTTAAACACAACTTTTCCGATTTTGCCAAGAAGTTCAATGAGTTTATTGAATTTGTCAATGTGACGCTGCGAAAAAATAGCCGAGCCAAAGAATTGTTGTTTATCGTAGATGGACTTGAAAAAACAGCATCTGCCGAAGTGCGCAGAAAAATTGTATTAGACGAAAAAGATCGAATCCGACAAATTAAGGCCAACACCATTTTTACGCTTCCCATCGAACTGACCGCAGAGCGCCAACGATTAATGGATTTCAGCAAGGTACTCTCCTTCCCTTTTGTGAAGCTCCAAGAAAAAGATGGAACGATTGTCGAAAAAGCCGTTCAGCGTTTTAAGGATTTTACCTACAAGCGCATTGATGAAGCATTATTTGATGAGGAAAGCACGGTAAGAAATGCCATTTTGCTCAGTGGAGGCTCACCAAGGGAATACCTCCGACTGCTCACATACCTGTTTATGCAAGCCGATGAAGCCACGGGCTTACTCACCCAAGAAGCGCTGGAGAAAGCTACGCAAAAGATGGCAGCGGAAACGGCCCAATTTTTAATACAAGAAGATTTAGATGAATTAAAGAAAATTGAGGAAGCCAACCAGAGGGGAATCCCTACCTTATTCAGTGAATCCATTCAAGGGCTGCTGGAAAAACTCATCCTCTTTGAATACAATGACGGAACCTACAAACGGGTTAATCCGATTGTAGAAGCTTCGGAAGTCTACAAATATTATGTTAAAAACAACTAACTATTTAGAAGAAACCAAGCCCTTATTTCGCTTATTGCAAACCGAAGCCTTTCGCTTTGTGATTGTACACTACAACCATTTTGATAGCGTCACGCGACTAAAAAATGATTTAAAAAGTCGCTTTCCAAATCGAAATGCCCGAACCATCAATGCCCGAAAAATAAACTACCGCCAATTGTTGGATGCCTATTACGATACCGCAACGGGCTTTTTCTTTGTTGATAATTTTGAGGAAATCATCAAAGATCCAAGCATTTATGCGGGCTTAAACCAACGTAGAGATAAACTCGCCAAATACCCCATTGCTTTTATTGCGTTTATCCCCCACAGCCAAGAGCAATTGTATGCCCGCCAAATCATGGAGAAAATGCCCGATTTATGGTCATTTCGCTCTTTGATGCTCACCTTACTGCAACCCTTACCCCAAACCAACAACGAGGGTTTTCAAGGTTTGGAATCTACCCGAACGAGCTTAGGTGGCAAAACCGATGAAGAAAAACAAACCGAATTGGAGCGCTTACTTCAGGAAATTGAAGCCAACCCCAATGAACTTGCTTTAGTGCAAACACTTTACGCGCAAGTCATTGACTTACAGATTGATTTGCGACTGTATGGAGAAGCCCTTTTGAGTTTGGAAAAGTTGGAAGCCTTTGAGTTAACAGGTGAACAGCAGGAAGAGGTCTGGTATAATAGAGGCCAAGTGTACAAAAAACAGGGAAGGTTAGCAGAAGCCATTGTAGCCTTTGAAAAAGCCGCTCAAATTGCAAAAGCACATATCGAAAAACAAGCTGATTATCAGGAATTTTTTGAGAAAAAACAAAAAAAATTAGAAATTAGAAATGTCGGATTCTTGATCATTTTCTTACCTAAAGACGTTAAAAATTAAATGAGATTGTCGGTGGATTCAAAGGCTAGCAAAGAGGCGAGCCGAGTCA
>JBMYQA010000380.1:0-5087 GCA_049600855.1 Flammeovirgaceae bacterium
AAATCTGATCCTGCTTACACACTTACCTACCCACGCTCGGCAGATTTTCAGGCCTACGCTCACTAAATATCTTGAAAGCTTTTGGTCATATTTTTTTGTGTACGGTAGCAAATGACGTGATTTACAAAGTATTTTAAATTCTCTAAATGGTATTGCTTTCAATATTTTTATAAAGAAGTTGTATCACATTACATGTTCAAATGTTGCTTAGTGCATTTAGTTATACAACCTGACACACTGCTTGATGTTTTATTACCAATTCATCAAAAACCAATCGCTTTTTGTAATTAAAAATGCAAAAAGCGATTCTTTTTATCCCTTCATCCTTGTTGTCTAGCCTTAGACTTTTACCATTCAGCGATTTTTTTTTGTCGATTTTAAGATGATGATAGCTTTGTTAACGAAGCTCAAGTACTTATACACCTTGTTATGGGGATTTTGTAGGGTTTTAACAACAGTGTATTAGATCGAATATTCGACAATTCAACAAAACTATTTTCACTTCCTAAAACGATTAGATATGAAAAAAATCAGCACCAATTTGATTGGTAAGGTGTTTACCTTACTACTATCCCTTCTTTGTCTTTCCATTCCTCCAAGTTACGCGCAAGTAAATACAGGAGGCACTGCCACTACAGCTAATCATCAAAAAGAAATCATAGGCTACATTACCAATTGGGATGCTTGGAAAAATAGCAATGCAGGTCTTCCCGCACAAGGCGCACTCACTCAACTCAATATCGACTACTCAAAATATACCATCCTCAATTATTCATTCTTTGGAGTAGCAGTAGACGGCTCACTTCATAGCGGTGACCACAGAAATAAAAACATTTACAAACCTACTGAAGTACAAGCTCCAGCCGATATATTCTTTACAGACATCTACAGCAGCTGGGATTTATACTTATTATTTGGCGAACTAGAAACCATCAATTATATCAATGAAGACGTAAAGCAACGTGCTGAAGCGCAGGGATTTCAAGTTGAAGTTGGCGGCAGCACATGGACTCACCCCGTATGGGGATTAAGCGGTTCGCTACCACTGCCACTCAAAAAAGAAGGTGGTGCTGGAGGCGTTTTCGATTTGGCTAAGCAAAATAATGTAAAAGTAATGGCCTCTATTGGCGGTTGGAGCATGTGTAAGCACTTTCCCGAAATGGCTGCTGATCCTGTAAAAAGAGCCAAATTTATTGAGGATTGCCAAACACTCATCGCTTCTGGTTTTGATGGCATCGACTTAGATTGGGAATATCCAGGACCTTACGCTGGTATGAACTTTACAGGTACGCAAGCAGATTTCGCCAACTACACCACTTTAGTAGCTGAATTGAGAAATGCAATCGGACCAGATAAACTCATTACTGCTGCTTTCTCGGCTGCGCCAAGCAGAATTCAAGGCTTTGAGTGGAGTGCCTTAGTCAACACCATGGATTATTTCAATTTTATGACTTACGATTTTAATGGCGGTTGGTCTAATATTGCTGGTCATAACTCCCCACTTTATCCGTACACAGGTGCAGAAGCAGATTTCAGTTGGGAGCGAACTTATCAAGCTTTAGTTGCTTTAAATGTACCCATGTCAAAATGTAATTTTGGTTTAGGGTTTTATGGCAGAGGAGTGGAAACCACTGGCAATGCGGCATTGAATGCTCCTACCAAAAAACGTACTGAATTTGTACAACCAGATGGAAACATCACCACCGCTTCTGACTTCACAAATTGGCCCAAAGACGTATACGATGGTACGCCGAATTACTTCTTTATCAAACAAAAAGCTTTAGGAGCCAATAGTGGCTGGACAAAACACTGGGACGATGAGGCAAAAGTGCCTTACCTAACCAATGGAAAATTTTTCTTGAGCTATGATGACGAACAGTCTATTGGATTAAAATCGCAATATGTAGTAGATAAGCAAATGGCTGGCGTACTGGTATGGACCGTTTACGGTGATTTAGAATTTGGCGGCACAGTAACAAATTTTGGAACTAAATTAAAGCGTTGGTCATCTGTACAATCTCCATTAATTAACAAAGTAAATGAAGTATTTGCGAATGGAAGTTCGGGTAATCAAAAGCCAAGTGTTTCACTTACAGGCCCTGTAAATACCGATTTCATTTTAGGAGAAAGTGTAGCGATTACCGCAAATGCTACTGATGCAGATGGAACTATTAGTAAAGTAGAGTTTTATGCTGGAACTACTAAATTAGGAGAAGATACTGTTGCTCCGTACGAATACAACTGGACAAATGCAAGTGCTGGTTCTCATACACTAACGGCTAAAGCAACTGATAATCAGAGTGCAAGCACCGTATCAGCAGCCATTACCATTACGGTTACAGACACTTCAAGTCAACCCAATGTACCTCCAACAGTTAGCTTAACCTCCCCCAATGATGGCGACTCTTTCGAATCGGGTGCCACCATTACGCTTACCGCTGATGCTAATGATAGTGATGGAACCATTAGCAAAGTAGCATTCTACCAAGGTACAACTAAACTTGGAGAAGCTACTGGAAGCCCTTACTCCATTACTTGGAACGCGCCTGATGGAAACTATGCAATTACCGCCAAGGCAACTGATGATGATGGGGCTAGTACCACATCTAACACAGCTGCAATTACAGTAACGACCAATTCAGATGGCTGTGCAGGTATTCCAGCATGGACTGCTACAGGCACTTACTTAACCGATGATATCGTGCAGCATGAAGGCAAAAAGTACCGCGCCAAATGGTGGACTCAAGGCCAAAACCCTGCGAGTAATTCTGGACAATGGGCGGTTTGGGAATACTTAGAAGACTGTGGCAACACAGGTGGTGGAGGCAACCAGTCGCCAACCGTGAACCTTACCAATCCTACTAACGGTGCAAGTATTGAACTTGGTGCAAGTTTTACCGTCTCTGCAAATGCTTCCGATACCGATGGCTCCATCAATACAGTAGAATTCTTTGCAGGAAGTGCTAAAATTGGAGAAGCGAGTGCCACTCCATACAGCATTAGTTGGTCGCCAGCCCAAGCAGGAGCTTATTCACTCACCGCTAAAGCTACCGATAATGAAGGAGCAAGTACTACATCAAGTATCGTAAATGTAAGCGTAACGAATCCAGATACGGGTGGCGATTGTGGCGGATTGCCGCAGTATAGTCAAGGCAGCAGCTATGGTCAAGATGAAGTGGTTCAAAATGAAGGCAATCAATACCAATGTAACATCCCAGGATGGTGTTCTTCAAACGCAGGCTGGGCTTATGCACCTGGTACTGGTGCACACTGGCAAGATGCCTGGTCATTAATTGGAAGCTGTGGAAGCACTGGAGGCGGTGGCTTAAATCAAGCACCTAGTGTTGCCATCACCTCTCCAAATAATGGCAGCACATTCATTGAAGGTCAATCCATTACGCTCTCAGCAGATGCAAATGATAGTGATGGTTCGATAACCAAAGTGGAGTTTTATCAAGGTTCAACCAAATTAGGAGAAGATACAAACGCCCCTTACAGTTATACGCTTAGTAATGCTGCGATCGGTTCATACACCTTTACTGCAGTGGCAACTGATGATAGTTTAGCGAGTACGACTTCAGATGCCGTTTCTGTCAATGTTCAAGCACAGGGCAATGGGGGAAATGGTGATTTACCTGCTCGACTGTTGGTAGGTTACTGGCACAACTTCGATAATGGTTCTTCTACCCCAACACTTCGTCAGGTATCTAGCAAGTGGGATGTCATCAATGTTTCTTTTGCAGAACCGACTGTATTATTTGGAGCAACCATGGCTTTCTCTCCTGATCCTGCCATTTATCCAAATCCACAAGATTTTATAGATGATGTGGCCTTCTTACAAGCGCAAGGCAAAAAAGTATTGATTTCAATTGGTGGGGCTAATGGTAAAATTAATATCAATAATAGTGCTGATGCTCAGGCTTATAGCAGTAGCATGATCAATATCATCAACACGTATGGATTTGATGGCTTGGATATCGACTTAGAAGGCGGCTCATTATCCTTATCAGCAGGAGATACCGACTTCACAAATACTACTTCACCTAAAGTGAAATACTTCATTGAAGGTATGCGTACCGTCTTGAATGCCTATGGAAGTGACTTCATTTTAACAGCAGCACCAGAAACAGCTTATGTACAAGGTGGATTTAGTACTTACAGTGGTTTGTTTGGGGCTTATTTACCCGTGCTTTATGAATTCCGAAATGAATTAACTTACATTCATGTACAGCACTATAATTCAGGATGTATGTTAGGTTTAGATGGAAGATGTTATTCTCAAGGCACGCCTGACTTCCACGTAGCCATGGCTGAAATGTTATTAACAGGCTTTCCTGTAGCAGGACACAGCATGAACTTCCCTGCATTACGCCAAGATCAAGTGTTGATTGGTTTGCCTTCGGCACCTCCTGCTGCTGGTGGAGGATTTACTAGTGTTGCTGATGTGCATAAAGCTTTGGATTACTTGATTAAAGGAATCTCGTATGGAGGCACTTACCAATTGCAACAAGCAGGTGGCTATCCTAACTTCCGTGGTATCATGACGTGGTCCATCAATTGGGATATTGCCAATAACTTTGAGTTTTCTAATAGCCATAGAGCCTACTTAGATGCTTTAGGAGCAACAGCGCGTTTCCAAACTCAAGAAGATGCGTTACAACGTAGAGAAAGTAAGTTTTGGTTCAGCGATCAATCCTTACACTTCAATTTGGATACAGATACTCAGGCTCAATTGAGTATTCATAATGCACTTGGTCAACGCATTGTCTTAATAGATGAGCCGTTAAAGGCAGGAAAGCAAACTGTAAGTTTAGACAAACATCAACTTAGCAAGGGTTTTTATGTAGCTGTCTTAGTTGCTAACGGCAAACGAGAAGCCATTAAACTGATTCTGGACTGATCCATGAGTGGGCAGCTATAAAAAGCAGTAACCTAAACGAGCAGTTTAAACATCAAACCACCTCAATTTTTTGGGGTGGTTTATTAGATAGTTTATCACTTAAATCTGCTACTCAAGGCTGCTGAGCCTTGAATCCATCATCGAAAGTTTCCTAACTTTCGAGTTTTAAGCAAGTTAGGAAACTTGC
>JBMYQA010000381.1:0-5074 GCA_049600855.1 Flammeovirgaceae bacterium
TCGAGCGCTCAGGATGCCTCTTTTGGTATTAAAGCAGGTTTAAGTACAAACACGCTGGCGTTGGATGTAGATAGCCAAGTTCAGGCAGATGGGGGGGCAAGTTATTCCATTGATGCCAGTGAAACTCAAGTTGGCTTTCATGCTGGTTTCACTAGCCGAATTTCATTTGGAGGTTTTTTCTTAATGCCAGAATTGTATTTTTCTTCAGCTACAAACACTTATGAGGTAACTACACTTGTCACCAGTGTAAGACAAGAAGCTGATCAAACTTTATTAAAATTAGACGTTCCTGTATTAGCAGGTTTTAAAACAGGCCCTTTTCGCGTAAATGCAGGTCCAATTGCTACCTTAATTTTAGATGAAGATAACGGATTAGCAAACCTATTATTGGATGGTTCTACAGGAAATGGAGATGAAGGAACTAAAAACTTTACTTTTGGTTTTCAAGCAGGTATAGGACTAGATATCAGCAAGTTAGCTATTGATATACGTTATGAAGGCAATTTGAGTAAATTATCTGATGGCTTAACACTTGGCGATAATAACTTTAACTTTGACACACGTCAGAGACAAATTATCTTGAGTGTTGGCGTTCTTTTTTAAGAATAGCTCAGCGATACGGACAGCAGCTCCAAGGTGGGGCTGTATTGTCCCATTCTCATCTCTCCCATTTGAATGTTACTCTTGGTGCTGATTCAATCATTCTAAAAGCGAACAAACCACTACTCGGCTCACCCCCAACTTGAATTTTCCCTGCTAATTCATGGATATCAATCACACGCGCATTCAACGATCCTCTAAATGGCACATCATGCCCTGTGTTATCCTTTTCTTCTCCTTTATCATAATTAAAATATTTGATAAACTTTCCTGCGGTTTCTGTCTTACTCACACCAAAATGCATTCCACTGGCATTCAAAAATACCTCCACCTGATCAATTGCAGTAGCGCCAGCTTCATTTACAAAAATGCATAATAAAATACCGTTGCCTATTCTTCGAAGTTCAATTGGCTTTTTACCATTTGCTGTAATTTGAAGATCAGGAAAGTCATTCACCACTTTCGAACGCATCAAGCATCCTGAAAAGTTGAGTTGGCTAACTGCACTTCCTTGAGATTCTTCGTTCGTTAACTGCCGTCCAATACTCAAGGCACCATCAATTAAGGCCCATATCCACCCTTCATCGATATGGAAAAATCGAATACTTTCTTCCGGTAATAGTTGTTCGTGTGGAACTAGATTGGCAAAAGGAATGGGTTTTAGAAGTGTCAATTCTTTCAACCACTGAACAACTGCATCTGGAATGGTTGTACTCCCTGTTTTTTTACGAAATAGTCTTTCTAATGCAGCTTCTACTTTTTGCAGGGCCTCGTAATCTTCAATTTCATGATTTGTTCTTTTGATTAATTTGGCTTTTTGTGTAATTGCCAGCTGTTTTTTCCAACGATACATGGCAATCGAAATTTCTTTCTGTTCCAAGGTTAACCACTTGCCTAGCTCCCATGCACTTGCATAAGATACATCTATCCGTTTGGAACGCTTGAAATACCGCAATAGCTGGTCAGACGTATAGATATGATGGGTCTCTTCTTTGCGCTTCGCTGGCAGGGGAATCAATGGTCCTCGGTACCAAGACATCAGTTTTTGCCCATTTCGATTCGTGTGTGGTAAGGGAACATACCCTTGCATTAATGCCTGATTTAATGAATCTTTTGCGGACTGAGGCAAGCGTAACACATCCTTATCTAATGCTTTTACTAGCCCTAAGAACGTGCTCTTCGGGCTTTCACAGGAGAAATCCCAGCTGTAAAGTGATGGATATTTGCCGTCATTGCGCTGTTCGTCTAAGGCTATGACATGCGCCACATGATTAGCACCTGATTGGGGCAAACGATTGGCTATCAACACGGCTTTCTCGGTTCCATCTTGTCGTTTAATGACATGGGCCAGCTGTATCAAATCCGCTTCTGTTGGAATCAAGCTCGGATCGACTGTGATGAATTTATCTTTTTGGGTAGCTGCTGTTCCGTCTAAAACAATTAAAGCCAACCAGGGCACGTTATCTCGCGAAGTATAATGATTTTCTTCCCATGGAAAGGTACTCCGATTGATGATGATATGTGGGAGGTAATTCGCATAATCTCCAAAAGAACCATGAGGGGGAAATACCGTATGCACATCAGCGGGAATCAATTTTTTTTCGGGAAAAGGAATCACAAATGTCAGTTCACTTTTAAAATCCCCTTCCAAGGTAGTTGACGCATCGTTAGGATTGACCACCTGTTGCGATGCTTTGACTTCATAGGTTCCTGCTTTTATAATCGGCTGATGAAAATCCTTCAATTGAAATAGCGGTTGTACACTTTCAAATTCACCTCTAGGTGTCGCTTTTTCAGCTTCAAAAGAAAGCTGCTTAAATAAACTGGTGACTTGATTTAAGATAAGCTCTTCAATACGATGGTTTGCACTGGTATCCATACTTTTTATAAATTATTTTCGGTCTCCACTCCCCCTTTCAATCCATAGGCTTCTTCGGAAAAGCTAGTCAGTTCTTCTAAGAAAGCTTCTTTAAATAAGCCAAAATGGGTTTCAGGTATAAATTGTTTGGCTTCTGCCATTCCTGTTGGTTCCCAAACATGATCTTGATATTCAGGTTCTTGATAAACAGACCGATTTTTCCCTTCCTTTGGAGGTTTCAATTGAAGCTCAAATCCCTTTAATGCTGGGATTGTCCGCTCTTTTGTTTTCAAGTCGAGAGTTCCTTGCTGGCTCCAAAGTGCGGCCGGAACATGCGTGTAAATGGGTTTTAGCTTAAAATTATTGATGATTTGATCATCGTCACTTCCTTTTTCTTGAATTAAAATGCTTAGCATGGAACTTGTCGATTTCCCCCGAACTACTGGGTAAATACCAAATGGAAAACTATTGAGACTACTTGCAGCTGCGATTCCCTGAATACTTGAGATGGGAATCGTTGACTCCACCTTTAGGTTGAAATCTTTGGGATTTACAATGGCCTTTCCATCTACTTCCTTAACCAGCCCTGCCAATGTATTTAATGAAATCACTTCATTTGCAGCAGGTAAGAACCCTTCTACAAATGCAAGCCATGAGATGGTTTTCTGCTCAGGTTTATCTGCCTTTCCAAATCGAATGGTAAACGTTACAATCTTGCAATCAATCTTCACTTTACCACTAAACTCAGGCCCCCAGATTTCCACATTCACGCCAAGGCTAAAATTGAATGTTTTAATAAAGGTTTGATAAGATACTTTAATGTCTATTCCAGCAGCCACATAATAACTAAATGGCTTCCATTGAATGAAAAAATTCGCCCATACGATAAAAGACGCTTTTAGCTTTTTTGATTTGTAGCTAGCACTCATCTCCCCTCCTGCCATAATCGCAGCGGGAGTCATGGCAAAATAAGCTTCTGCTTTGATGGTCAGTTCCTGATTTACCTGCCAATTGAGACCAAAGCGTGGCATATCAGGATAATGACTTGGCTTCGTATACATGGGATGATAGCCACCAATGGTCATTACAAAATCGCCTGCATAAATCTTTTGACTGCCTGAACCGATATTTTTTGTCCAAGCGTATAAGGCAAACCCTCCCTGTAAGCGTGCATCTTTAGAGAAAATATAGGAATTTTCGGTAATCATGCCCTCAATCTGTAAAATTCCATCTGCAGGAATAACAGTAGCGCGTACGACCAACTCTACCACCACCACGGGCTTTTCTTTAGGCATCACCAACATCGCCAAGCCCAACAAATCAATTCGCACCTTTTCTCCTAATGTAACAATCAGTAATAAGAAGCCATCTATTAATTTAAAGGAGTTGAATCGAACTCCAACTGCAAAAAAGAGGTGATTTTTCATGGGCGGAAAAGCCTCCACCATCATCGGAACCATTTTAGTTACCTGACTTAAGAAAGATTCTTCAGGGTCAGGTGTATTCATCACGATTCGAATCAATGGAAAATCCGCTAACTGATTTAGGGGCGGTAAAATTACCTGTCGGTTAAAACCAAAGCCTAAGGCCAAGCCATCGACAAAGAAAAAAGGAGGGCCACCAATAGGCACACCTAAAAAAGCATACAGCAGAAAAGATTTATAGCCTTCAATTTCGCCATAAGCTCCTAAAGCACTTGCGGTAAATGCATTTGTTTTAACGGTTAGCGCACCAATGTATTGGTCGTAAGCCACACCATTAATGGTAATTTCTTGACGCGCCAACACTCCTGCAACTGTTAAAGCTGAGGTTTCTAACCCCACTCCCAACCCATCTAAGTGAAGACTAATCGCATCTTTCACAAATTTCTTTAGCTGACCTACTTTGTCTTCTTGCTTGCCAAAATCTTTAAAATAGGAAATGTAATTCAGGTCGAGATTTAGTCGTAAACCAATCAGACTCATCTGAATAACAGAGAAATTGGCATCTAAATCAAATAACAAGGCTAACTTTTTATCCTGAAAGGCTAAGCCAATGCGGTGAATTGTGGCAACGGAAGCGATTTTTTTATTCACCTCAAACCATTTCACCTTTGTTGCTGTTGCCACGGTATCAGGCTGAGGAGCTAAATCTGTAGAACGGCTTGTTACTGCGTCTTCCGCTGCTTCGGTAGATGTAGTACTGTAGTGGTAAGTAAACTCTTCCTGAATCACTTCAGGAATATCCAGTTCACAATTGATTGTAAAGCCTTTTTGAAATTGATACGCTGTTTGGTTGAGGGTAAAACTGACAGCGCCAGAAGAAATGATGAACTTGAAATTGGTATCAATAGGATTGGGCAAACGCGTATTTACTCCAGGTAAATTATCAATCAGAATTCCCGCTTTAGGTTGTATCGTAAACACCGTTACGGCTTCATTTTCTGCTTGCTGCTTGATGAAGTAAACACCCAGTTTTGCCCAATCGATAATGACATTAAACATGACCACAGATAAGTCCTTATCTTTGGAATCTTTCATGGTTACCATTACTTGTTCCAAATCCAACTTGATTTGATCAAAGGGGAATTCAGTATTGGGCATTACTTCTGTCCACAGCTTTGCCAATAATTCGCCA
>JBMYQA010000382.1:0-5056 GCA_049600855.1 Flammeovirgaceae bacterium
CCTTTTTCATTTCCATACGAATGAATTTATCAAGTCCGTAGTTATCGTCAATGTGTAAAAAACCGCCTGAAATCAAGTAGTTTCGTAAGTTTTCAGCCTCTTGACTAGAAAATACCACATTACCATGCCCCGTCATGTAGACAAAAGGATAGGCGAAGATTTCTTGACTTCCCACCTCTACAATGTCTTCCTCTGGATCAATAGACATATTCAACTGTTGATTGCAAAATTTGGCGAGATTGGGTAATGCGGTTTTATTGGCGTACCAATCGCCTCCACCATTGTATTTTAATTTCGCGATTTTGATGGAATAGCTTTGGGAAAATGCGGCATCTGTACTGATTAGTATAGGCAGTACAAGTGCAAAAAGTATTAAAAAAGGTTTTTTCATGTTAATGACTTCAATTTTAGTAATGTATAATGCAGTTTAAGGGTAATGGCAAACCGTAGTTACACCTCCATTTTCAAATTTAATAGATGACAAGCGGCAATACCAGCAGTTTCTGTGCGAAGTCTACGCTTTCCTAGACTGACGGCTTTAAATCCATGTTGTTGAGCTAATTGTACTTCGGCTTCTGAAAAACCTCCTTCTGGGCCAACAAGTACACAAGTGTTGCCTTGAATAGCTGATTTGAATAAGGTATTTGTAGGATCAGCAGGTACATAAGCCATAAATTTATGAGGCTCAAGAACAGTGCCTAGAAAGGTTTCAAATTTTGTGAGCTCTTGAAATTGGGGCAAATAAAAATTCCCCGATTGCTTCATAGCTGCGACCGCTGTTTTATAAATGCGATCCATTTTGAGTACTTTCCGCTCTGAATAACGCGTCAAAATGAATGAAATGGCATCTACCCCTAGTTCTACTGCCTTCTCCACAAACCATTCTGTTCGATCCATGTTTTTGGTAGGCGCAATGGCGATGTGAATACGATGTGTTCTTGTTGGGGCTTGTTTCGTGTAGGAGTGGATGTTGACTTGACACTTTTTCCCCACTGCTGCCGATATTACGCCTTCATACAAACCTCCTTTTCCATCTAATAAGGATATCGCTTGCCCAACTTGCATACGCAACACTTTCAAGGCATGCTTCGACTCTTGTTCTGCTAACGTAGTTTCAGACGTAGTAGGTACTAACTGTTCTTCGTAGAAATAATGCATGCTTACTTACAGCAACGTTTAACTCAGCATTGATTTACTAAGCTCGACTTTAGCATTTAAGCAACTTTCTTAAATGCTAAAGTCGAGCTAAGATAATGGGAATTAAGTAACGATAAAAAATAACTTCCTCATTTCTAGTGTTGAACTTAAAGTTTCACAAACTTTCGAGCGGCTAATTGCCTATCTGCTTGAATTTTAATAAAATAGGTGTTTGGCTGTAAATCTTCAATGGGTACACTAATTTGGGTTTGATGTCCCGAAGCAGGTTGGTAAGTCAATGCTTTGATGCTTTTGCCCATCGCATCATAAATTTTGACTTCAATGGGAGATTTGATCGTTAAATCCAAATCAAGCATGATTTCTGAACCCATTGCTGGGTTAGGGTAGAGGTTAAGTGCTTGAGCAAAGGCAGGGAATTCTTCTTCCAAAGCACTGACAATGCCATTGCCATCTTGGGCAAACCAAATTCCCCACTTGGCATCGGCAATCAATACGGTCGCATTTCCACTCGGACTAAGCTTATCTGCGTGGAGGGGAATTTCGGCAACAACCTCGTCATTAGCTGAGTTTAAGGCATCAAAAATGAGCTTATCATCATTCGTGGCATAATTGGGGTAACTTAAGATTTGATTCGTAAACACTTCTTCAACATCTCCGGTCTCTAAATTCGCTGTCATCAAAATGAGCGCTGACGATGCTCCCGAATGGTCAATGAAGTCAAAGGCAACGATATAGGGAGAGTTTTTGGCAAAGGTGGCATTGCCCACACTTACATTTTCGGGCAAACCAGCAAATAATTTGGTAATCAGCCCATCGCCAAAGTTGGAATTTGTTTCGTCCCAAACACGCATGATCCCAATGTCCCAATAATCTAAAGCTTCCCCTGAAAAGCTTGTCAGTTTATTGAATGCATCGTACATCACATATTCACTCGTGACATCCCATTCTATCGCATCAGCATAAAGTACTTCGCCTGTGCTCACCCCTTGGCTAAAGGTAGGGTTATACAATTTGAAAGCTGCCCAGCGTTCCAAATCAAAGCTGTATACCCAAACAGTGGTGTCGATATCAATGGAAATGGCAGCGAGTTTTCGTCCATCAGGAGACACGGCAACATTATCCCAAATGGGCTCGCCTTGGATGATGCTTTCGTTAGGTACACCTTCTAAATTTACCCTGCGCATCTTTTTATCTGTAGAAATGTAGTAGGCAAATTGCCCATCTCGGGTGACACTAGGCTTTCGGTTAAGTTCGGTATCATTGATCTCCACAAAGTTGGTTCCCGAAGTGCTGGAAAGGTATAAGGTACCAGAAATGCTTGGACTGACATCATAACTCAAAATAAACTGATTTCCTGTAGCAGGATCAACATCATTAAACGGATCAGTGGGCTCTCCATCGGTAATGCCTACTGCATCAAAACCCGCTTTTATGGCTTGTACTTCCGTAGAATTACTGCCATGCAAATCGGTAGCCGATTGAATGACCGCAATGCGTAAATCAATAAATTGAGAAGAAGCAGTGAGGTAGGTCGATAAGGCTCTGTAGTAAATTTGTTCGGCTTTCGATCGACCAATGCTTGTGGCAATTTGATAAAACGCATGATTAACGATGCCGCTGTTAATATGTACTCCACCATTATTTTCGCTGCCATTGTATTTTTCATCCATGTGTTTGGGTTGGTAGCCAGGATCGTTCAGTGAACTCCCGCCATTGTGTGGGTCTTGCATATCTCTTAAAGCACCCGTTGAGATATAGTTAATTCGGGTAACATCTTCACCAATTTGCCAATCTTCACGATCCATCATGGCACCAAAAATATCGGCCATAGACTCGTTAATCGCACCTGATTCGCCCATGTATTCTAAGTTAGCGGTATTTTGAATTACACCATGAGACATCTCATGACCTGCCACATCCAATGCGCCTGCCAAGGGATCAAAGGCAAAATCACCATTGCCATAAAAGATGTACTGTCCATTCCAAAAAGCATTGTCCAAGCCACTTCCATCGTCATCAGCTACATTGATAAAGGAAATGATATTTCCCCCTTGCCCATTGATCGAATTTCGGCCATGTACTTCTTTGAAATACGCATAAGCTTCTCCTGCATTCACATGTGCCGATACAGCTGCACGATCGTTCCATGCATTTGTGTTGGAGGTGATTTCGGCATATTGAGGATCATTCAGGTTGGTGTTTTGAAAATCAAGGGTGATAATCGCACCTTCAGGATCATTAATGGAGTTGTTGAACATACTTCTTGAACCATCGAATAAATGGAATTCTGAACCGATTTCATAGGTGTTGATGGTTTGTGTAACTCCATTTAAGTCAGTGGCTTGAGCCGTTCTTGGTCCATCAATACTACAGGTATGATTGTAGTGGTGGAGGATTTCGCCATTGTGTGCATCTACAAAATATTCCCATCGTTCGATAAGGTTTGGGCGAACCGTTAAGTGCCAAACTAAAAAATCTTTTTCCGTTTGATTGGGTAAATGATACACGACAAGCTCGTGCTGAAAATGCTGAAAGTGTAAATGGCTTACCGCTTGAGCGTGAGGGGATTTCCAAGAGCGGTTCTTGGTAGTTGTTAAATGATCTTTACTGATGGATTTTGCCCAGTCTAATGCCAAAGTGGGTGTTGTTGTCAGCTTTTCTGGACTTGCAAAATGCCTTCCCGTAATGCGATAATTTGCTGTACTTTGATGTAAAATCAGTTCGGAACCGTATACCCGAACACCTTGGTAATATTGACTCAATCTGGTATGAGTTTGTCCCAATGCATCTGTTTCTACTGATTTGATTGTAAATTCTTCTTGAGGATTACTAACTCGTAATAGGCTGCTTAATTCATCTAAAGTGGCATAAACCTGTTCGATTTGGTTGAGGCGTTGGGTCGTTGCATTCAATTGACCCTGAATGAATATGGGTAAGCCACTTTCTGATCGTTTTACGGCTAGAAGCTGATGATCAAGCTGTTTCCCCTTAATGGCTCGATTGGGCTTGGCTAATGGCGTAAATCGTTGTTGCTGTCGTTGTTTTTGCTCATGTTGACGATGATCAATGGATTCATATGGAAATGAGGGCGCTATGTGCTGTTTTTCCTTCTTGCGCTTCCCATTTTTAATCGTTTCTTGCGCAAAGGAGTTTTGTCCAATTATACCTGTAAAAATGATGAGTAAAATAAGTGTCCTTGTGAATCTCATTTGCTTGATTTTTTAGGAATAAGTGATAGTAGCTGATTGTATATGGTTTTGATGGCTGGAGGAACCGTTTTACTTCCTTCTGCCCATGTAATTCTATTATTTTTGCTGTCTGACTTATAGGCTAAAAACCGATAAAGGTTACCAGGCTTTTGGTAATCTACATCAAGAATCTTATGGGTTTTAGCTTGTTGAAATGCTGCTTTTACGAGCTTCTTATCTGCTTTACCTAATGATTCTAATTTCTTCGTAAGGCTATTCATGAAAAACACTTGACCATTTGCTAATAAAGTATAAGTCTTTTCATGTCCTGTTATTCCTCCTCCTGTCCCAAAGATGAGCTGATCTTTAGGGAAGGTATCAGGGGTAAACTCTTGTGCTTTGCAAGAGAGGAGCATGAATAAACCCAGCAGATAGACCATGTAAGTTTTCAACATGATTGAAATAATTGATTGTTTTCGTAGAGAACTTCATTAAATTTAAGGAAATGAAGCGCGATTGAGGAAGGTTGTTTTCATTCATTAACCAAACAAATCCTATTACTCAAAATATGAGGTTTTGCAGACTGTTTTACGCATTCTTATTCTTTTTTTGTCTGACTTGTTCTTTAGGATGGGCTCAAGTAGGAAAACACGGTGTGCCCATTCAACCATCAGATTACATTACTGATGTGGGGAAAATTTTGACCCAAG
>JBMYQA010000383.1:0-5040 GCA_049600855.1 Flammeovirgaceae bacterium
TAAAAGAACTGCTTGGAAATAATTTAGTGCGTTACCAATATGGTGCTTTAGATTTGGAAAACAACTTTGAGTATGAACATGTCGATGATATTTTTTACCATGATAAACGTTTATTTATCATCACCTTGCCAAAATTTCCAGGAACAGAGATTTTTATAGACTCGGAAACCTTTGCCATTGTCCGCTTCAAGTTTAATCAAGATAATATGGCGGAAGAAATGCTAAATGATACCTTAAAGCGTGTAACTGCAAATACTTCAATCAATTTCGAATTTGAAGAATACCAAGGAAAACAGTTTTTGAAATACATACGAACCTCTACGACCTATCACGACATCAATGTACACACACAAGAAGTGGTAAATGTGGCAGATTTGCACTTGGAACTATTGATTAATGAAGTGCAAACAGAGAATATCCAACGAATTCGGGGGCACCAGACGATGAATAAATACAAAAACTTAGAAGTACAAATCAGTAAGTACAATAAAAGGTTTTGGAAGACTTACAATGTTATTAAGGAAACCCCGCTCGACAGTCAACTCATTAAAGATTTAGAACGGGAGCTTTCGTTAGATGAACAGTTTAAGAATCAAGGAGAAAAAAGGTAGGATTAATTTCTTAAAACGCTTTGAAATTGCTAGAAGCTTGCTAAATTTCATATCTAAATCTATGATTAACCTCCAACTATGTCAGCCAAATTAGTAAAACGCGAAGGATTTGGAACTTCTCCTGTTTTTTTTACGGCAATCAGTACCATTCTCGGTGCCATACTTTTCTTAAGATTAGATTATGCAGTGGGAAACCTTGGCTTAATTGGTGCCTTAATCTTGATTATCTTAGGACATTTAATTGCCATTCCAACCGCCTTATCAATTTCCGAAATTGCGACCAACCAACGTGTTGAAGGCGGGAGAGAATACTATATTATCTCTCGGTCGTTTGGCATTGCTGTTGGAGGAGCCATTGGCCTCGCTTTATACTTATCTCAAGCAATTGGCGCCGCATTTTACATTGTCGCTTTTGCTGAAGCCTTTCGGCCAATATTTGATGCCCTACTCGCTTCTAAGTTTAATATTTACATTTACGACTACCGCATTGTGAGCATCCCTGCCATGGTATTACTGGGGGTATTTATCTTGACTCAACGAACCTCTGTAGGCATTAGAAGCATTTACTTGGTTGCAGGCATTTTATTTATTGCGTTAGCCTTGTTTTTAATTGGCAGCCCTGTAGAAATGCGGCCATTCGATTTGAATAACTTGGGTCAACACATTGACGACCCCTCTGATTTTTTTGAAGTATTTGCCATTTGTTTTCCTGCTTTTACTGGAATGACTGCTGGCGTAGGTTTAGCTTCTGACTTAAAAAATCCGAGTAGATCCATTCCTAAGGGAACCATTTATGCTACGGTAATTGGCTTCTTTATTTACATTCTAGTAGTCATCAAGTTGTACTTTTTTGCCAGCCCTGAAGATTTAGCCAATCAGCCATTAGTCATGAGTAAAATTGCGACTTGGGGGCCAATTATCCCCATTGGATTAGCTGCGGCTACCTTAACCTCTGCAATTGGCTCGTTACTCGTTGCTCCTCGTACTTTACAAGCCATTGCAGCGGATAAAATCCTACCCTCCCTCCATGCCAATCGCTGGTTAAAACGATTAAGTCCCATTAAAAATGAGCCCAAAAACGCCATTCTAATTACTTTATTACTCACCTTTTTCTTTGTGCTCATTGGAGATGTCAATACCATTGCAAAAATAGTAACGATCTGTTTTTTAATCACTTATGGTGGAATTTGCACCGTTTCATTTTTAGAACACTTTACCGCAGACCCCACGTATCGTCCCGCATTTAAGTCGCATTGGTTTGTTTCGATGTTAGGTGCACTAACCGCTTTATTACTGATTTTAAAAATCTATTCCTTTAATGCGGCATTACCTTTTGTGATCATCTTTGGAATATACTACGCCATTGATCGGTACAGTAAAGAAGATCAAGGATTGTCGGCCATCTTTCAAGGGGTCATCTTTCAATTGAATCGGCAACTGCATGTGTTCTTGCAAAAGTCTAAAAAAGCACCTGAAAGTGACCATTGGCGACCTTCCATCGTCTGCGTATCTAACCGGACGTTTGACAACTTTTCTGCTTTCGACTTATTGAGGTGGATTTCTTACCGCTATGGATTTGGCACTTACATTCACCGAATAGATGGCTACCTCTCTACAGAGAATCATAAAAAATCAATGGACTGCCTCGATCGGATGATCAAAATGTCCGAAGAGACAGCTAGTAATGTGTACTTAGATACCTTTGTTAGCCCTTCCATTACTGCGGCACTTTCCGCCATTATTCAATTACCAGGTATGTCGGGCAAGGAAAATAATATGCTCATGTTTGAATTTGATAAAAATGATCCATATGCCCTTCACGATATTATAGACAATTTCCAATTGGTTCGAGCCGTTGGTTTTGACACCTGTGTGCTTGGTGCGTCTGGAAAAAACTTTGGTTACAAGAAAAATATTGACATCTACCTCACTTCTAATGACATCGAAAATGCCAGTTTAATGATTATGCTCGGCTTTATTCTCTTGGGACATCCCGATTGGAAAGGGGCACGGATTAAGTTATTGCCGATTTATCCAGAACAGGAAATCGCAGAACAGCGCTCACGAATTTTAAAACTGATTGATTCTGGTCGTTTGCCTATATCGCGAAATAATGTTGAACTTATTCCTAGAAAAGAGGATATGGACATTAAAAAAATCATTAACGCAAAATCCAAAGATGCGTGCCTTACCATTATTGGCATTCGTGAAGAAGTCGTCAAACACAAAAAAGAACAGGTATTTACTGGGTACGAGGATTTGGGGGATATTCTTTTTGTAAATGCTAAAATCCAACGAGAAATTAATTAAAGCAAACAATGAGGGCTTTTTCATAAAAATGCTCCTTGAGCTTCCTTAACCTCAATATATCTACCTAAAGTTCAATTTAACAGATCACACTCATAATTGAATGAACCGCATGCCTTTTTTGTCACATTTACCTTGGAATTCTTACACTGCGAGTCATCAAACTCCAAACGTTACGTAATCAGGTCGTTTCAAGAGGAAAGCGCAATAATTCATGAATATTAAGCATTTGTTTATCAGCCCCTTGCCTTTATTTCATTTGAATGAATTGATCGTGAACAAGTAGTTGCATTTCAGTAATATCCTTACTAAGAAATGCTTAATATTTCAATGTTGCTTTATTTTAAGCTATATTTAGCTAGTATTCATGAGTTTACATAGGTAAATATGCAACTGTTTCATACTTCTTACGTTATAAGTGTGAAACTCAAATATTAGAAAAATGCAAGGACTATCAAGAAAAGTATTAATTTTGAATGCCGATTACCGTGCTTTTTCTGTGTGTAGTGTATACAAAGCTTTTTTGCTTGTATACATGGAAAAAGCCGAAGTTGTAAACAAAGCTAAAGATATTTTCTTACGCACTGTTGACCGTTCATTTGAAGTACCTTCAGTGATTAAGTTATATCGTTACGTCAACATGCCTTACAAAGGGGTAATGTTATCTAGGCAAAACATTTTCAAGCGTGATGGAAATAAGTGTGTCTATTGTGGTTCACCGCGTGAGCTAACATTAGATCATGTGATTCCCAAATCCAAAGGAGGGCAAACCACATGGAATAACTTAGTTACTGCTTGTAAAAGTTGCAATTCGAAAAAAGGAGATTTTCTAGCCGAAGAAATTGGAATGGGTTTATCGTTTAAACCTTATAAACCGTCTTTCGTCATGTTTCTCCGAGATTTCTCTGGTATAGGTGATGAGTCTTGGCATCCCTACCTTCAGAGTGGTAGAAATTACTGATATAAACCGTGCAGTTTTTGTGCGGTTTTTTTATGCTTCTACGTTTAGTAATTTACGTAGCAAGTTGCTAATCTTTACTCATTTTCTTTTCGCAATTCTAGAATCAATGGCAAACACACTCGGAAACAGGTTCCCACTCCTTCTGTTGAAGTAAAATCAATGCTTCCCTGATGTTTATCAATAACCCGCTTGACGATATCTAAACCCAAGCCTGTCCCCTCACCTGCCTCTTTAGTCGTAAAAAATGGAATAAACACCTTATCTTGAATTTGAGTAGGAATACCTACTCCTGTATCTTCAATTTCAATAATTGCTTGCTCATCTTGTTGCGAGGTTTTCACCGTTAGTTTTCCATTAAAATTCATTGCCTGAAGCGCATTGTGAATTAAATTAGTCCAAACTTGATTTAACTCATCTTCATAACAATAACAAAGTGGAAGTCCGCTCATGTCTTTTACCAACTCTACGCCACGCTTGATTTGATTTTGATACAAAGTCAGTACGGTTTCTATGCCATATTCAATATCTGCTTTTACCTTTTCTCCAGAACTATTGTAATAAGCATATGATTTTAATGCAAACACAATTTTGGCTGCTCTTTCAGAAGCGATGTAAATATTATCTGCCCCAATGGAGACATGTGATAGCCTGTTTACCAACTTTAAAAGTTCAGCAGATTTTTCGTGCTGAAATATTGGCATAAACTGCTCCCAATTCTTCGCAACACGTATATCTACTAAAAATCGCGCTAATTTTTCAGGATCTTTCAAAGCTTTTGCTTCCAACTCTCCCTTCAAGGCTTTTCGTAGGTTTCGTTTTTCCTTTGAAGAAAGTAGTTTATTATTTTGTGTAGATTGGTAAACAAGTGCAAAAAACTGAATGAGGATGTCTTCTTCTAAGGATTTAATCAGTTTTGGCATATTAGCCATCACCTCATCCAAGTACAATTTTAAAGTATTGGCTGATGACCTGATCGCGCCTAATGGCGTATTAATCTCGTGTGCTACTCCTGCCATTAACTGTCCTAAAGCAGCCATTTTTTCTGATTCAACCAGTTGATTTTGGGTTGATTTTAGCTTCCTTAGTGTTCCTTCTAACGATTCATTAGTCGATTTCAGTTCTTCAGTTTGTAGTAAAAGTTCTTCTTGTGAAGCAATTAGT
>JBMYQA010000384.1:0-5032 GCA_049600855.1 Flammeovirgaceae bacterium
GCTTTATATGAAGATGAACAAATTACCCTTTCTCCTATTTTTTGCACTGTTTTTATCGCCTTTGCTCGTACAGGCGCAGGATGATGATGATGATTTTGACATGAGTGATTTTACGACTGCTGCTGATGCCAAAGTTTTCGTGAACAATAAAGTGAATGGCCTTAGTCCTACAAAGCTCATCAGTGTTAGCTTCGACTATGTTGGAGAAAATACTTGGGAAAGCACCCAAGGAGACGAGTTTGTAGGCACTTATCCCACCAATGAATCTACTTTTTCAAGAAATTATGGCTTACGATTGGAGACCAACTACCCCATTATCTCCAACAACCGCCTGATTGTAAATGCTTACCTCAACTATTGGGAAAGTCGATACAGTGCCTCAGGCTCTGAGCCTCCTATTGGTCAGTTGTTTGACAGTACACCGCTGCGAACTACTACAGCGGGTGCGCTCATTTTCAAGCCGTTGAATGCGAAAAACTTCTTACTTTTTCAATTGGAAGGCGCTATGAATGGCAACTATAATTTTGGGAGTATCAATCCTGACTTGAGTAAAATCAAAGTGAGTGCAGCCGCTCTTTATGGATGGAAACCGAATGATGATACGAATGTGGCTGTGGGTGTTACAAGAACCTACCGAGGTGGTAGGGTGCTACACATTCCTGTTTTGATGTGGAACAAGACCTTCAACAGCAAATGGGGCATAGAAACACTTTTGCCTGCTCGAGGCGCATTGCGCAGGAATTTCTCCACCAAATCTATTGTGATGCTGGGTTACGAGCTAGAAGGACAAAGCTACCATATACAAGGTGAAGACGATACTAGCGTGTCTCCCGTGTTCAACTCAAATGCGACAACTAACGACTGGGAATTGCGCAAATCTGAAATACGTGCCAGACTCTCTTGGGACAAATCTATCACAGACTTCATCTGGTTCAATGTGCAGGCGGGGGCAGTTATCACCTACCGCATGGATATTGACGGAATGTCTGATGATACCCAGCCGTGGATAGCAAACGATGTCGGAATTCCATTCTATTTCAGAATAGGCATTCAGCTGGTAAGCCCTTAACGCTTTATTATCATTTCCTGTTATATGCCTGAAAATGAGGTCTTAAGCACGAGATTCGGACAATAATATCGGCTACACCTGACGCACAAGGCATCATGCTTATTGGCATAGCACGGAATTTGTTACTTTTTTCAACAAAAAAAAATCAGAATACATTATGAAGAAGTCTATTTATCTCCTACTTTTTATGATTGTACCATTATTGGCTGCAAGTAACTTGGTAAAAGCCCCTGAAGCCTCAGATGCTGACATGATTATAGGCAATTGGCAACCTAGTAATGGCCGTTCGGTAGTGAAAATCTATAAAGGCAATAAAGACGGTGAAGACTCTAACAAATATTATGGTAAAATCATCTGGCTGAAAGAACCTAATGATGAAAATGGAGAGCCAAGAACAGACATCAATAATGAAGAAGAGTCTTTAAAAAGTAAGCCCTTGAAAGGCTTAGTGATTATTAAAGACTTGGAGTTTGTTGAAGTAGATGGCAAAGATATAATCTGGGATGAGGGTACAATCTACGACCCCAACAATGGTACCGAGTACAGATTTAAGGCAACCATAAACAAGAAGAATAAGAACACAATGGCTGGCAAAGGATACATTGGTGTATCTTTATTTGGCCGTGAAGATACTTGGACTCGCTTAGTGAAAAAGTAAGCTGAAAACGGTAATAATTCAAAAAGGTATAGATGAGGTTTCGCATTTATACCTTTTTTTATTCCAAATGATGGAATTTACTCTAACAAATCTTTCACTTTATTCAGCTGTATCACTAACTCGTCGTACCTATCGTAGGCATCCTTGCCGGGAAGTTGATCTGCCTTATTGATCATACTATTCAAATAAGATATTTGATCAGTCAGTTTAGGTTGCATATAAATCCCCTTTGCGGTTTTTAGTTTAGTCAGAACATCCTTCAATTTTTTTGATTGAGTTTCATCTTCGGTTTTCTTTATTTCTTTTTTTAGGAAATCTTCCAATTTTCTCGATTCTTCCAATAAAGCCATTACCTTTTTTTGTAACTCAGCTTGCTTCCTTAAATCTTCTAATGTTACCCCCGCTTTTTCCAATTTTGGATCAATTAAAAGTTCATAGGCCTGAGTTTCCTGCCATTCTCCAATGGTGAGTGTTACGGTATACTTTCCTGGTGGTACTATCGGTCCATTTTTGTATCGCCTACTGCTTGTTTGATGCCAAGCTCCCGTACTTCTAAAGTCCCATTCAAATCGATTTATTCCTTTATGGATCGATAATCTTTTGTTGATTATAAACCTGATATCTTCTGTGGCCATATCTCGCACCACCTTTGCGTTCTCCTTGAATTTAGTCGTATCGCTCACGATGTGATAGACCACTTTTCCCGTTTCGCCTTTAATTTCTAGTCGAACAGGTTGGTCAGGTTTTTCCGATAGGTAGTAATCAATTTTAACTGAGGGACGTGGATATTTTGGCGTTGAACTTCCCCATGCGCCTGCTGGATAGCGATATCGGTACGTGTTTTTAGGTTTGAACAATAGATGTCCAGCGCTCTCCGAATTGTACTGTCTAAGAGTAGAAATATTATCCAAGATCCAGAAACCTCTTCCCATGGTACTCAATACGATATCATCTCGATGAATCTTGAGATCGGTTATAGGCGTTACGGGTAAGTTTTGTTGAAACGGTTTCCATTGCTTTCCATCATCGAAAGATACGAATACACCATATTCAGTACCAGCAAACAATAATCCTTCCTTGTTTGGGTCTTCACGGATCACTCGAGTGGGGCAATCAATTGGAATTCCATTTTCCCCAGTAGTCAGAAGCTCCCATGACTTACCGTAATCAGCAGTTTTATAAATATAGGGTTTAGTATCTCCCAACTGGTACCTTAACACACTGATGTATGCCTTGGCTGGGTTATGTGGCGAAGGTTCTACGGCATCAACTCTTCCTCCTGAAGGAAGTTTTTCGGGGGTTACCTTCGCCCAAGTTTTGCCCCCATCTTGAGTAACGTGAACTGGCCCATCGTTAGCGCCTACCCAAATTATGCCTTGCTTTACAGGCGATTCGCGAATGGCATAGATGGTACTGTAAAATTCCTCACCTGTAATATCACGTGTAATGGGTGCGCCAGAGATCACTTGTTTATCGTCTTCAAATGCAGTTAAGTCAGGTGAAATTGTCTCCCAAGTTTTGCCATCATCGGTTGTTTTATGAACAAACTGGCTACAATGATACACCACATCAGGATTGTGCGGAGATACATGTATTGGGGAAACGCGTTGAAATCTGTACTTGAGGTCTTTAGGATTGTGCCCATACATGTTTGAAGCGCCCACATAATACTGCATTTCTGTGCCTGTTTCTTTATTAAATACACCAAAGCGGCCTTTGCAATTGGTATAAACAATGTTGGGGTTGCCTGGTTTAGGTATGGCAGGGCCAGTTTCGCATCCACCTGTATTAATGATATACCCTATTCCTGGTTGTTGTACTCCATAAGGTGCTTGGGTAGGGACGGCAATCGTACTGTAGTTATCTTGCTGACCACCATATACCCAATATGGATACTGATCGTCCACTGCTACTTGATAAATTTCGGCAGTAGGCTGGTTAAATTGGGTTGACCACGACTGACCACCATTTAGTGTTACATTGGCACCACCATCATTGGCCTGAATAAAAATAGCTGGATTGTCAGGGTTCATCCACATATCATGATTGTCACCATGCGGTGATGAAATGCGCATCCAATTTTTACCGCCATTTACGGATTTATAATAACCTGTAGCGAGGGAATATACTTCATCGGGATTTTTGGGGTTTACCCTTAAGTTGGTGTAATAAAATGGTCGAGTACGAATGCCCTTATGACTAGAAACCTGCTGGAAGGATTGCCCTTGATCGACAGATTTGTATAATCCTCCCTCATTGCCTGGAGCCTCAACCAATGCGTAGACCAGTTTTGAATCAGCTTTCGTTACCGCTAGGTCAATCTTACCAATTAGCTTGTTGGGCAAGCCTGCTGTAATTTTATCCCAATTCTTACCACCATCAACTGATTTATAAATACCACCTTCGGATGGAGTACCTCCACTGATGATTGACCAAGGTTTACGTTCCGCTTTCCATGCTGTTGCAAATAGTATTTCTGGATTAGAAGGCAAAAATTCGATATCGTAAATTCCTGTTTTATCAGAAATTGACAATACTTTTTCCCACGATTTGCCTCCGTCAATCGTTTTATAAACTCCACGTGCTGGATTGGGTTGAAACGCCTTGCCAATTGCCGCTACATAAACGATATTATGGTTATCTGGATGAATCCTCACCGCACCAATTTGTCCGACATTAGCTAAGCCAATGAAACTCCAATTTTCGCCACCATCTATCGACTTATACATGCCACGGCCTTCAATGACGTTACTTCTCAATCCATCGCTACCTGTGCCGACATAAACGATATTGGGATCGTTTTGTGCTACTGCAATGGCACCAATAGAAGGTGTTGAAAAGAAGCCATCAGAAACGTTTTTCCAATTAATCCCATAATCATCGGTTTTCCATACCCCTCCACCCGTTGCCCCAAAGTAAAAGGTGGATGGAGCCGCTTGAACACCAGCCACAGCAGTAACTCTACCACCCCGATAAGGGCCTAAGTTTCGATACTTTAATGCATCAAAGTCTTGAGCAATGGTGGTGGGGGTAATGAATAATAGCACAGAAATAAGGGATAGAAAACGTGACATATTATTGGGTTAGGTTACCTTGTGATATTACTAAAAATTGAATTCTTAAAATACTACTTGAGCTAAACTGCAAATCCAAATTAGCTAGAGCACTACAGATATGATTTTACCTGATGTCGTAAGATGAATATAAATCGCTGATTTTGAAGAGTGATGTCCGAGTTTTGCTTGAATTACAGCAATTCTCACTTTGTCATCTTGAACGATAGTGAAAGATCTACGTGCCCATTA
>JBMYQA010000385.1:0-5012 GCA_049600855.1 Flammeovirgaceae bacterium
GTTCAATTATCGGGTGTTGGATCAAGCTAAATCGACCAATCGAAATATATTTGAGCGCCTCAAATTTTTAGCCATTACGTGTTCTAATTTAGATGAGTTTTTCATGATCCGCGTAGGTAGTTTATACAATTACTTGGATTATGGAAAGCAACGCATTGATTATTCTGGTTTAAGAGAAGAGGTTTTTCGAATTAAATTATTTACAGAATTACAGCAATTCGTCAATGAGCAGTACCGCTATTTTAAGCGTAGTTTAGTTCCTCAATTCAAGAAATATAATTTTAAGATTGCCGATCTTAAGGAACTGACACATGATGAGAATAAGAAGGTTTCGGTCTATTTTAAGAAAACCGTATATCCCATGCTCACGCCCATGTTGACAGATGCTTATCGTACCTTTCCTTTGCTTCGGAATAAGGCGTTGATTTTTGGCGTAGTAACCCAAGGAGAAAAGAAAGGAGAAGCGCAACATAAGAAAATTTCATTTGTACAAGTCCCCCGAAACCTACCGCGCTTTTTCGAGATTGAACGCGAAGAGGAAGTGCTCTTTATTCCGATCGAGCAAATCATTCAAAATAATATCAAAAGGCTGTTCCGAAATGTAGATATTAGTTCGGTAAACCTGTTTCGAATCACTCGAAATGCAGATTACGCTATGGAGGAAAGTGATGATTCTGAAACGCGATTTATTGATGAACTGAAACATTCACTGAAAAGCCGAAAGACTGGACGAGTAGTTCGTTTAGAAATCGAACCCAATTGTTCGAAGTGGCTGTTGAAAAAGCTTAAGGAAATTTGGCAAATTGATGATTATAATGTGTTTTTCATTCCTAGTCTGATGGATTTCACGTGTTTGTGGCAAATTATTAATCACGATGCTTTTTCTCATGCCATTCCACCTACTCCCGAACCAGTGCCGCCTGCCTCATTGACTAATGTGACTTCGTTTGATATTTTTCACTTGTTGCGAAAGCAAGATGTGTTGTTGCATCATCCATTCAATAGTATTGAGCCGCTGTTAGAGTTGCTGGAAGCCGCAGCTGTTGATCCTAATGTGCTTGCGATTAAAATGACCATTTATCGTTTGGCAAAAGACTCTCGGGTGACTTCAGCTCTGCTAAAAGCCGCAGAAAATGGGAAACACGTTTCGGCATTGTTTGAAGTCAAGGCGCGCTTTGATGAGGAAAATAACTTAAAAGAAGCAGAAAAGCTTCAAGAAGCTGGCTGCTTTGTCATCCATGGGCTAGGACAGCTGAAAACCCATACCAAGATTTTGATGGTGATTCGGAAAGAGGATGATAAGATTACCCGCTACCTCCACATGGGAAGCGGAAACTATAATGAAAGTACAGCCAAATTGTACACGGATGTAGGCTTACTCACGGCCAAAGAAGAGTATGCACAAGATGTGTCTGAATTTTTTAATGCCATTACAGGACATTCTCAGCCTGCCCGCTATGAGCATTTGATTACCGCGCCATTGATGATGCGAAAGCAATTGATTGAGTTAATTTCGCGCGAAGCTGCACATGCAAAAGAAGGGAAAGAGTGTGGCATTGTCATCAAAATTAATTCGTTACAAGATGACAAAACCATTGAAGCACTTTATGAGGCTTCACAAGCTGGAGTACCCATCAAACTGATTGTGAGAGGGATTTGTTGTTTACGACCTGGCAGAAAAGGCCTGAGTGAGAATATTGAAATCCGTTCTTTAGTTGGCGATTACCTCGAACATTCGCGCATTTTCTATTTTCATAACAATGACAATCCCACCATATATGGCGGCAGCGCCGATGTGATGGTGCGTAGTTTTGATCGAAGAATTGAATCGCTCTTTGAGTTTATCGACGAAAAGTTGCGTCAAGAAGCGATTAACCTATTGGTGTACAACCTGTTGGATAATGTAAATGCCTACCAGATGCAGGAAGATGGCACCTATGTAAAAATCAAGTCAAATCGAAAACCTGCCTTTAACTCACAGAAAGAATTTTATAAGGTTACCCCAGAAGTTTTGGCAAAAGCGAAGCTTTTCGATAAAAAAGGGGTGAATATTGCCCAAAACGGGCAGTCTGTTAACGCTTGATCCGTATATTTACAGCAACCTAAACTAAAAACAATCAAGATGGAGTATCAAAACCTAAAGACGGCCCTTAATGGTGGAATCTTTACAATAACAATCAATCGACCAGCAAAACTCAATGCCTTAAATGTGCAAACCATGCAAGAAATTGATCAGGCATTTGAAGAGGTATATAATAATGATCAAATTCAAGGGGTAATTGTAACAGGTGTAGGCGAAAAGGCTTTTGTAGCTGGTGCTGATATCAGTGAAATTGCCGATTTAGATGCACTTCAAGGTCGAAAGTTTGCTGAAAAAGGACAAGAGATTTTTGCTAAGATCGAAAACTGCCAAAAGCCCGTTATCGCAGCCGTAAATGGTTTCGCTCTAGGAGGTGGATGTGAATTAGCCATGGCCTGCCACATGCGGGTAGCTGCTGAAAGTGCGCGATTTGGTCAACCCGAAGTGAAATTAGGCATTATTCCTGGTTATGGAGGTACGCAGCGATTAACGGCATTGGTGGGAAAAGGCAAAGCCATTGAACTAATGACTACAGCAGATATTATTGGTGCAGCCGAAGCAAAGTCGATTGGCTTGGTAAATCATGTCGTGAGTGCAGAAGAATTGATGCCTAAAGCGAAAAAGATTTTAGGAAAAATAGCCAAACAAGCTCCCTTAGCAGTAGGCATGGTGATTGATTCCGTAAATGCTTTTTACGAAAAGCAAGATGGCTATCAAACTGAAGCGAACTGTTTTGGTAATTGCTGTAAAACCGAAGATTTTAAAGAAGGTACACAAGCTTTTATGGAGAAGCGAGAGGCCGAGTTTATCGGAAAATAAGCTATGTAGAATTATTGGTAAACCTCCTGATTAGGGAGGTTTTTTCTTTTTAGAGGAGGAGGTAACTAAATATGAGATTTGTAGCGATAGCAGATACACATGGAGAACATCGCAAATTACATTTACCTGTTGGCGATGTGCTTATTCATGCGGGTGATTTTTGTCATTTTGGAAATGAAGAACACCTACATGATTTTTTAGAGTGGTTTTCGGGATTGAGTTATCAATATAAGATTTTTATTGGGGGAAATCACGATTTTTTTGCAGCGGCAGAACCATTAGCCTTCCAACGTTTAATCCCCGAAGGCGTTACGTATCTAAATGATAGTGGGATCACCATAAATGGCATCAAGATTTGGGGCTCACCCGTGCAGCCCGATTTAGTAGGGATGGCATTTGGTTTGCCCAGAGGTGAACATATGAAGCCGCATTGGGAACAAATTCCTCAAGATGTGGCTATATTGATTACGCATACACCACCTTACGGGATATTAGATCAATCGAGTAGGGGAAAGGAATTGGGTTGTGAAGAACTCACCAAAAAATTGTTTTTAAATCCTCCTAAATACCACATTTTTGGCCATATCCATTCGGCCTATGGACAAATTACAAGAGGGAATACCACCTATATTAATGCGTCGAATATGAATAGTAAAAATGGATTAGTAAATGAACCAGTGGTGTTTGAGTTATAATGTGTTTTAGAGCCTGTTTGGAAATATATTCTTGATTTTTTAGGCGATTTTTTCCACCTGTTTTCGGTACTAAAGTGCTCATTTAGTGGAGGAACGCCTAGCTCGGTCAACCGATCTCAGGCTCTTGGATTTTGCCAAGCATTACCTTCAGAGGGTAACTAAAATTAAATTTAATACATTGGAATAATTGCGTTTATAAAGTAGATTAGAGAATAATCGTAAAAGTTTAAAAACACCTTTTATCATCTTAAGCCTATCACTATTAATGACGAAGAATGATCGAGAATATATACAAAAATTATTAGCTAACGATAAAGTAGCAAAAGCTATCAAATATCTTTTAGATAATACTGATATTTCAGATGAACGAATTAATAAAGTCATTCAAATTTCTGGAGATTTTAATGAATTAGAGCATGCAATAGGTCAAGGAACGATTTCCGAAGGAAGTAAAACAGTACGTAGAAATCGGATTCGGGCGAGTCTATTAAAACTCATTTTAGATGAAAAACAGGATGAAACCATCGATGATGATAAGGACTTAACGCAAATTCCCACAATTAATCTTGACAAATTAGTAGGTCGAAAAGAGGAACTTACAGCTATTCATGAAAAATTAACAAACAATCAAACCTTGCTCATTCACGGCATTAGAGGTGTGGGCAAGAGTGTGATTGCGAAGTATTACATCAATACCCATCGGGAGGATTATAACTATGCGATATGGATTAATGTAGTTGATAATATTAAAGAAAGTATGCTAGCAGATACCTATTTTTTAAAAAAGATAGGTGTTAACATGTCGCAGATTAAGTATGGTTTCCAGAAAAATCAGCAGAGAAATAACTTTGAACCTATTCTGAAGCAATTAAGAGCATTTAAAGATCGTTTTCGATCAAAAAAGAACATTCTGATTTTAGATAATGTCACAGATGTAAATGATTTAAAAGAAACATTGGTTCATTTTCCCAAAATACATTGGAAAATCATTGTGATTGCCAATCAAAAAATGGGTTTTTTAGAGCATAGTAGCCTTTTAGTAAACCCACTCCCTTCGAAAGAATCAATAGAATTATTTAAAAAGCATACCGACAAAAAAATTGCAGAACAAGATGAATTACTCTTAAGTTTATTACTTAAGAAAATTGAGAATCACCCCCTTACCATAGAGTTATTAAGTAAATATTATACCTATTCAATAGATGCAACTTTGCATGGACTCTTAGAAATGTTTGAGTCGAAAAAATTTGATGAAGCCAATTTTAATTTGAAAGTTGAAACCGCTCACAATGATTTTGAACAACCTATTGAGGTGTATTCATACATTTATAAAGTGTTTGATACCAATAGTTTAAGTATGAATGAAGCGATGATATTAGGGCTTTTTTCGATATTGCCTCCTTTAGAAATTGAAGGTG
>JBMYQA010000386.1:0-5009 GCA_049600855.1 Flammeovirgaceae bacterium
TGCCCAAGAAGTGCATAGGCATGTTGACTCACCTCATCAAGTTGATCGGGAGATGGTTAAGCAGCACATTGGGCAGTTTAAGTATATGGAGCCAAATGAACACATCGAATTAACCTACTGTTTACCTGATGACCAGAATCAACTGAAATGGTTAATGAGTAGAGAAACCATTTTTAAGACCAATGCACAAGGTAAACCCGCTCAAATTTTAGGCATTACTCAAGACATTACGAGTATGAAAAAGGCCAAACAACGACTCGAAACCTTCAAAAATGGACTTCGAGCGCTTAAGCTGATTTCCTCTGATACCAGTCTTGATTTTGATACTCAACTTAAAAATGCCATCCGATTTATCACCAATTACTGGGGCATGGACTTGGGGATTATCGCGGATGTTGAAGATGATGTATTTAAGGTAATCAATTCATTTTCACTGAACGAACAGTATAAACTCAATGGTGTTAGGCATTTTAACGCTACTAATAAGCGTTTTATACATCAAGATGCTTTAGGCATTACAAGTATGTCTGATTCAACACCACATACACACCCTTGTTTTTCGCACCTACCAGTTACTTCTTACATCGGTTGTGATTATTGGGTGAATGGCAAGCGTGCAGGCATGATTAATATTATTTCCACCAGCGACAAATCCATGCATTTTGGGGCTTACGATATGGATTTTATTCGCCTGTTTGCCAAATGGGTTGGCTTTACTTTAGAACGCGCCAACAGCACCAAAAAATTAAAGAACCTGAATGAAAGTAAAGATCGAATATTAGCTACAGTCGCTCACGATTTAAGAAGCCCAATCAATTCCATTAAAGGAACTATGGCAGTCATGAAACATCAGCTCGAAGATCGGATTGAAACTGAAGATCAAGAACTCTTCGATTTAATTGAGGATTCGTGTTCAAAAACCCTTTCTCTGATTCAAGAATTGCTCGATATTTCTGAAATGGAAAATGAAAACTATAGGCTTATTACAGAACAAGTGCCTATCAATCCTTTTATCGAAAAAACATTGAAGCCTTATCATGAAAAAATCAACACAAAACAAGTTTCCTTACAACTGTATCTTGAAGAAACTGAAAAAACCTTAGTAAAAATTAATCGGCAAAAGTTTGCCCGAGTCATCGAAAACCTCACCTCAAATGCCCTAAAGTTCACCCCTAAAACAGGCAATATTTCCATTTGTACTTCACTGAGCAAAGATCAAGTAAATATCATTATTAGTGATACTGGTATTGGGATTCCCGAAAAATTACACCCCTTCATTTTCAATAAATTCTCTAATGCACGAAGGGCTGGCTTACAGGGAGAAAAGTCTACCGGCTTAGGGATGGCAATCGTAAAACAAATCATTCACCTGCATCAAGGAGCGATTACTTTCAAAAGTGCAGAAAATCAGGGAACCATGTTCACCATATCATTACCGCTATTGTAAGCTATTAATCAGAAATATAAAACTTTATCACTGATGTTATAACTTTGTGTACTTGTTATCCATCCTAACTTGCACACTATGGAACATCAAATTTATTTGTTACTTGGCGGAAATTTAGGTAATCGAATGCGCAATATTCAGGCAGCTATTCAGGCCATTTCACATCATATTGGCCAAGTTAAAGCTGTATCAAAAGTTTATGAAACGGCTGCTTGGGGAATACCCAACCAACCCGCTTATCTAAATCAAGCGCTGCAGGTGTCAAGTATGCTTCCTCCCAATGAATTACTATATGCTATTAATAAGATTGAAGATGACTTAGGGCGAGAACGCCATGAACGGTGGCAAGCTAGAATTATCGACATTGATATTTTGTATTACAGTGATCATGTAATTGAAGGACAACGGCTTACCCTTCCTCACCCGCACCTACACCATAGAAAGTTTGCGCTCATTCCGCTGGTAGATATTGCTCCAGAGTTTGTACATCCTATCTTAGAAAAAAACAATCAAGAATTATTAGACTTATGTGAAGATGAATTGCAGGTCAGTGTATATCGTAAGGCCCAACTCTAGGAGGTTAAATAGTCAATAAAAAATAACCGTGTCTTTTGCCAGCTTATTTGATTAAATCTGATGAGCAATTTTTTTGATGATTTCGGTAAAATATGCCCCCATATTTGGCCCTACCCAATTCATTACCCTGACTTCTTCTTTGGCTTTGGTATTGTAATGCTCATCAGCTGTAATGTACCCAACGTAAAAACCATTAAAACTTGTAATCATTACTTCTCGATTACGTTTTGCAAATAACTCATCTAGCTCTTGTTCTACAAATATTTCCCCAGAAAAGTCACAAGGCATGCCAATCATCACCAATTCACCAATTTTCAGCACAGTAACCGCTGCCTCTAACTTCCCCATTAATGCCTCAAAAGCCCAATTGCGAACTTTGAGTCCTGCAGTAAGTCTCAACTGTGATGCTGGAAGCTTAACTGGAATGTGTTTCAATCCAACATCAGTTGGAACCAATTCCTGTGTATGCGCTAATGCGGAACGTGTTAATGCGGCCAAGGTATCCCCCACAAGCTTTGCTTTCTCAAAATCACGATGTGGCATCCACTTGACCCGATGGCTCCCCACCATACCAGCACAATACATCCCAAAATCAACTCGTTCATCTTTTTCCAATTGATTGACCCACACATTCGGATAATCGCCACTCAATTTGTGAATATTCTTATTGATATTTGTTGCATGAGCCGAAAAACTCAATAACACGCCACTTTTCCCTCGCTCTACTTGAGTCACCTGCACCAATCGAATCCAATGATCCACTTCGTGCGTTTTATCCAAACGATTTTCCAGAAAGTGCTCTACTGGAATTTTTTGGTATTTCAGCTCAGCTATTGTACTCACTTTTTTGGCTTGGGTAATCGCTTGTAAAATACGCTCAGATAACCACTCCATAATTTCTTGATTATACCCTCCCATCAATGTACCTCCAAGAGGGCTATTATCCCAACCACCAAACCCTGTATGTGTGTGCGAGGCAGACAAATAGGTTTGCTCAATTGAGAAATTTATTTCAGGTAAGCGTTTCGCCAATTCTTTGCGCAATAAGGGTGGGAAAATGAGTAAATCTAAGGAAATGATTGCTACTTGCTGTTGTCCTTGCTTCAAATACATCACACGAGCATATAATGAATCATGTACGGCAGTATGTGGCCCTCTAGGTTGGTAGCCTACGAGTTTTACGGGAAAAGAAGGTGTGATATTTACTTTTGCCCACCCTGCTTGCAATATCGAATCACCTTGAGTTGCGTTTAAATCAAAATGATCTAATGTTGACATCATGGCTTGGTAATCTTCAGTCTGTGAAAAACTTGACCGATCGATCATCCCAATAACACTTGCCAAAAAAATGGTGATCACAATTACAACCCTTAAAGTTCTGCGAACGAATCTCATATATACGATTATTTGTATGAAATTACCTACTTATTGATTGAAAAACTGTAACTTACTATAAGTGCGAAGCTAACTAATGATTAAACTTTCTAACCAGATAAATTGAGAAAGTTTAAGAAAGCCTTTTTGAATATCGAGATTATGCGGTATTCTTGTACGCATATATTGAACAAGTTCATTATTTCATATTTATTATTTTTTTGAGTGGCTGAACAAAAATAATTGTAATTCACCTTGTTTGCATCCACTCACTCAAACTGTATTTTGCAACGCAAAATAGCTGGGCCAAACAAAATTATCTCAGATTGAATGGACTATAGCATTCTGAAAAAGAAAACAGTGTTAATAGCTGATGATGAGGCAATTATATTAAAGGTTGCTTCCCAATTCTTTTTGTATTACGGTTGTGATGTCATTTCTGCTCCTAATGGAAAAGTAGCAATAGAACTTGCTGAGAAAAAACAACCCGACTTAATCATAATGGATTGGCAGATGCCTATTATGAATGGGCTAGAGGCTACTAAAAAGATAAAATCCAACCCTCCTACCAAGCACATTCCTGTGATTATAGCTACAGGGGCTAGCGACTCCAATGATCATTTACAGCAAGCATTAGCCAACGGAGCGGACGATTACCTCACCAAGCCACTTGAAGAAAAGGTAATGATTGCTAGGGCAGTTGCCGTACTCCGTTTGTACCAAACCATTTCACTTGTGGAACAGCAGAATCAAGCACTCTTGAAGGCCAATGCCCAAATGGAACGCTACAAACGAGGATTAAAATCTTTTAAGTTCATTACTTCTGACAGTAATCTCGAACTAGATAAGCAACTGGAAAAGGCAATGGGCTTCATGTTGCGTTACTATGACATGGAACTTGGGATTATTAGTCAAATTACCGAAAAGGAACATCGGGTTATAAATATGTATGGCCCAAGAGGACTCAAAGAAGGCTTTAGCGACAAAACTATTGATTTAAACCGCAGTATCTGTAAAGCTGCTTATGAATCTGAAAAAGTCGTAATTCATGAGGATTTGCCTTCCGAAATCACTTTTAAGCCCGCATTGGCTCCCGATGCTCAAAGTTATATCGGCATTAGCATTTGGATTAAGCACATCAAGTATGGCTCAGTCTGCTTCATCTCCAATCAAAAAAAGCTTGGTTTTTTCCACCAAGACGATATTGAGTTCATGCAATTATTTGCTCGTTGGTTAGGATATGCCATTGAGCGCTCTTGGCATACCAAAGATTTAATTCAAACCAATAGAAGTAAAGATCGCATATTGGCAACAGTGGCACACGATTTAAGAAATCCAATTCAAGCCATTCAAGGGGTAGCGACTATTCTGAAACTACAACTTAAAGAGGCGAGCCCAAGTGATTTAGAAGTCATTTCATTAATTGATTCTTCCTGCAAGAAGGCCCTGCACCTCATTGCTGAGTTATTGGAGTCTTCTGAGATGGAAAACACTTCTTATAAACTCAGGAAAAGTCCTACGGCAATTGATATTTTTATTCATCGTACACTAAAATCTTTTGAGCAACGCATCCAAGAGAAACAACAACAGCTCAAGTTAGATTTAAACTGTG
>JBMYQA010000387.1:0-4999 GCA_049600855.1 Flammeovirgaceae bacterium
AGGCATCTGCAAAATACGCTGAACGCCAATGTACGTCAAAACCGATTTGGGCAGGCAATGCGCCTTTAAACAGCTCTTTCTCTAAGGCAAACTGAAAATTACTAAAGAAACGTGGTACTTGAAATGCAGTAGAATTACTGTTTTCTGTATAAATGAACTCGCCATCATAGATAAAGTATTTACCAAGCCGGCCATTAAAACGCATACCGATTTGAAGCAGGGTAATGCGTTCGTCTGCTTGTTCTGGCATGGCCTGCTCGTTGTAGTAAATGTAATCTACTGTATTGGTGATTTTGGCATATGGACGAATGTTGTGCTTCTTCAGCGGAATCTGAATCATACCCTCTAATTCATCCGTTAGGGTATTATCAAAATTATTGTTTTGCCAAATGAAATGATTCCCATAATAATACTGCTCAAACAGGCTAGGCGAATAAAAAGCACGGGTATATTTCGCCGTAAGAAACTTGGTTTTTAAGGTAGCAGAAAGTCGATAATCATTAAACAATAATTGTTCTCCTTCAAATAACAGCTGCGTGGTATCATTGATGGTGTAATTTCCGATGAAACCCAAAAAGTGCTGATTCTTTAAATCATAAGGAACTTGCTCATTGGATAAGGGTTGATGTACCGCACTAAAGTTTTTATAACGGTAATAAGCCGCCATAAAAAGTTGTTTGTGTCGCCATTTTACCCCTAAGCGATGATCCATTTCATTAAAACGATAACGATGTGAGGTGCTTGTTGTATCCTTATTAATGTAAAAATGACTATATAATTGTTGAATGGTGTCTAGGGTGGCATCCTGAAAGGTGTTTTTTCGGGACGACCAATCAAAAATGTGGTAAAGCTGGAAATTACTCGAATCAATTAAGGTATATTGGTGATAGAGGCGCATTTTATTTTTTTGCTGTAATCCCTCTGCATCACTCAACCGATTATCTAAATCGCCTTGTTCCAACTCATATAAACTTCTTAAATTAGTTAATGTATCTTGATCATACAATAAGCCTCCGCTTTCCGTAAGTCTATGCCTGTAGAATGATAGATACCCCATGACTTGATAGCGTTGATTTTTGCTAACGCCACTCGCATGCAGCATAATATTTTGATGATCAGCATGTCGGGTTTGATTGTCTTGCCGTTGAGTGCCAATCAGTAGGTTATTGGTTAGTCGGCGATACAGTCCTCCAACATTAATGCGCTCATTGATATTTTGAGCTAAACTTGCATCCAGAAAACTACGTCCTTGTCCGCCTTGTGCATAATACCAGCTGGAATGGGGCGATTTGGTATTGAATTGCTTGATATTTGTTTCATCTAATTCGATAAAATCGAAAGCGGTGATGCCATTTCGCACACCAATGTTTTGAGGTGTTTGGAAGAATATTGGATTGGCTGGAGTTGCTAAATTTCCGAGGTTATGGAGTTTGTTTTCATTTTGTTGTACAAAATTGTACCGATGGAAATGGGTTAAAGTAGTATCGGTAATGTAAAGTTTTTGGGTGTTATTGAACCAATCTTTCTCATAGAAATGAAAAGTAGTATGTGGGCCATAAATAATTTGAAGGGAATCATTTAAAATTTTTCCCTTCCGTTTCACCACTTTGCTGGTATCATTTCGTTGTTGGTTCGTATTAAATGGATCAGGATTTCCAAAGTTGTCAATCCGATCTTGGGCATAAGTATATTGAATACCCATGAATACTAATAGAAGAATTATTTTCTGAAGCATGCCCAAATGTATGTTGACCAGGTATTACTGTAAAGGGTTTGGCAAAGTGGAGGCGAATTTAAGGCATCTGTTTAACATTTTTTATCCAATCTTAGAAATTTTTTACGCTTCATAAAGTGGGCTTGTCTAATAAGTAGAGTAATCATCTTTGGGTTCCCAAATTTTTCGCTCATTGGGATCGTACTTTGCCTTTTTGAGTTTTTTATTATTTCGTCGAACATCTGCTCCCTTTCCTTTTTGCGGATATTCTTGAAATCGCAAGGATGGATGTTGATGCTTATACCTGCGCAATACCTTGATATCTCCTTGCCATGAAGCTATTTTTCGCCCAAGCTTGCGGTACTCTTTACGTCCGTTGGCTGGGCGTGCAATATTTAGTTTGCCAAAATGATTGAGCAATACACGGCTTTTCTTCCAAGCCAACACCTCAGCATACATTTTTGTTGGGCGTTTGAAGTCGCCATGATACTTGCTGATTTCTGGCCGTGGGTTTTTATGAGACTTAGATTCGTAACGTTTTAAGGACCATTCTACAGGATTGCGGTTAGGCAAACCACCATTATCGTGTGTACGTTTGACTTTTACCATATAGGTTTTGTCAGTAGGCGCTTGATTTTTTCGGGCAGGAACGCGCGCGATCTTTAACTTTTCCTGATGTCGGATGCGGTGTAAATCGGTTTTATGGTAATTGACAACTGGAACTTTTACCTTCGTTTTGGTTAAATCAATGGGTTGCCTGTTTTTTTCGGAGCGTGGCTTTTTTATCATACCAACGCCATGTTTATTTTGAGGAGTGCTTGGTGACTTTTGGCGATTTTTGCTTTTCGCAGCAAAATCATCCTGTTTGTTGGTTGGAACTTTACTTCGATCCGAGCTTTTCATCGAAAAGTTTTGGTGCTTGGTACTTGGCGTTTTAGAGCGGTCTTTTACCTTAGCTCCGAAGCCTTCTTGCTTGGTCGTTGGCTTTTTTGTTTTTGCCTGTGATTTTGGAATATAACGATCCTGTTTATTCGAAGGGGATACGCGTTTAGTTTTACCTCCAGTCCCTTCTCGATTCACATCTTGTTTGGTGGCCGTTTGTTTTCTTTTGTAATTGAATGGTTTATTACTACCCTTATTTTCTTTTCGAGCTGTTTTAGACTTTTTCCGCTTCTTCTTTTTACCCACTTTATTCTTTTCAGAAGTCTGTTTAGATACAGTTCCAGGTTTTTTATAATTGAATGGTTTCTTACTTCCCTTATTGCTTTGTGCCTGAGTTATATTGGATAAACCTAAGATGAATACAGACACTAGCAGACCGCTCAAAAGCCAATGTGGGAGGGGAATAAAAGAAATTTGATTGCGCTGCATCAAAACGTGATTATCAGTTTTTAGTAATTTTTATTTAGGCTCATGTTAAAGATTTCAACAATTGCCATAATTTCGCCAAATATAATTAATCAACACATGAGAAAGGTCTTTGTATTGATCTTTCAATTAATTGAGCATTATGTCAGATTATCAGCAAAAAATCTACCAAGAAAATATCCAAACCAACAAAGTCAAGGTAAAAGGCTTGGAAACCAAGCGTAACTTATTGGCAACCATACGGATAGCTGTTTTTTTAATTACATTAATTCTGGTGGTTTATTGGGCGAATGCGCGCGAAACTTGGTGGTTGTTGGGGAGTTTATTGGTTGGTACTGTGGTGTTTATCGTTTTTCTGGATCGATTTATTCAGGTAACGAGTAAATGGGGTTATCATCAATCACTTGTTAAAATCAATGAGGAAGAGGTGTTGCGCTTAAACCAAGCACTGAAGGATGAAAATAGGGGAGGAGCTTGGGAAATCGCATCAGATCATCCTTATGTTTATGATTTGGATATTTTTGGAAAGCGTTCACTCTTTATGTTGCTCAATCGTTGTTCGACCTTGTTGGGACAAAAAAAATTAGCGAATTGGTTAAAGTCAAAAGCAACGCAATCAGAGATTTTAGAACGGCAAGAAGCGGTAAAGGAATTAGCACCACTCTTGGCCTGGAGGCAAGATTTTCAGGCGCAAGGCATGCAAGAAAAATCGAAGGAAGAAAATTTCAACGGATTACTGTCTTGGCTAAAGGAATTTGATGATGAATTTGTCGGGAAGCTCATGGCGATAGGAAGTAAAGTGGCTCCATTAATTTCCTTAGTGGGTGTGGTTACGTATATTTTTACAGATTTGCCTTTAAGCGTTTTAGTGCTCAGTCAATTAGCCAATATCCTATTGATTCAACGTACCGCTAAAAAAATTACAGTAGCAGTAGAAAAGACAGATGACAGCGTAAAAGCCTTAAAAACCTTTGCCCGATTAATGGCAGAGTTTGAAGGGCAATCATTCAAGTCGAAGCGATTGCAGTTATTACAAGCCAAGCTGACGCAGAATCACTCAGGCTCCTTAGCCATTGCGCAACTTTCTAAAATCTTATACCATTTAGAAATGCGGAAAAACGTATATTTTTATCTATTGGTTAACGTGTTTCTCTTGTACGATTTGCAATGGATGATTGCATTGGAAAAATGGAAAAGGAACTATGCAGAATATGTTGGGGATTGGCTAGAAGTAATTGCCGAAGTAGAAGCATTACAAAGTATGGCAGGTTTTGCCTTTTCGAATGATGCCTATGTTTTTCCGCTTATTTCTGATCGGGAATTTACCATCAAAGCTACACAAATCGGGCATCCACTTATTGCTAAAGAAAGTCGGGTATGTAATGATTACACCTTACAAGGAAAAGGCAAGACTGCAATTATTACAGGATCAAACATGTCTGGAAAAAGTACATTTGAACGTACTTTAGGGGTAAATATGGTGTTGGCATTTGCTGGGGCACCAGTTTGTGCGCAAGCATTTGAAGTAAGTTTGGTCGATATCTTTACAAGCATGCGGGTGCAAGATTCATTGGAAGAAAATGTTTCAGGGTTTTACGCCGAATTGAGAAGAATTCAGCAACTATTGGAGCGATTAAAGGCTCCAGGTGCAACTCCTGTTTTTTACTTGCTTGACGAAATACTGAAAGGTACCAACTCAAAAGATCGTCAAAATGGGGCTAAAGCACTGATTCATCAATTAGCAAAAATGCCAGCTTTTGGATTAATTTCTACCCACGATTTAGAATTGGGGGAACTTGCTGATCAGTTTCCAGACTTAGTAGAGAATTTTAGTTTCAATAGCCGCATTGAGGATGGGAAATTAGCCTTTGATTATACCATTTCTAATGGCTTATGCCATAGTTTTAGCGCAACTAA
>JBMYQA010000388.1:0-4948 GCA_049600855.1 Flammeovirgaceae bacterium
ATGAGAAACTAACCCTAAATACGGGTTTACACTACACTATTTTTGCTGCTAATGGGAAGCAATCGCTAGAACCGAGAGCAGGATTAAAGTGGCAATTTGCTCCAAATCAATCCTTAAATGCAGGGTTTGGCGTTCATAGTCGCTTGCATGATATGACGATCTACTTCGCTCAACGCTTTATTGATGATCGTTTTCAGTTGATTAACAAAAACCTCGATTTAACGAAATCTTACCACTATGTAATCGGCTACGATCGAATGATTGGCGAAGATTTACATTTAAAAGTGGAAACCTATTACCAACAGTTAACCAATGTGCCTATTGCGCCAGCTTTTTATACTGATCCTGAAAAACAGGTGATATCAGGCTTAAACGTAAATGATGGGTTTACGACAGATTCATTAGTCAGCAATGGAACTGGCAGAAACTATGGTTTAGAAATCACACTTGAGAAGTTTTTCACGAATAACTATTACTTCCTGTTTACCAGTTCCTTATTTGAATCAAAATACAAAGGAAGCGATGGCATTGAGCGAAATACTAGATTCAACAACCGCTATATTTTCAATATACTAGGAGGTAAAGAATTTAAGGTCGGAAAAGATAAAAACAACCTGATTGGTGTAAATTTAAAAGGTGTTTGGGTTGGGGGGAATCGCTATGTGCCAGCCGATGTAGACGCTTCTTTTGCACAAGGTGAAGCGGTGTATCAATGGGATCGGGCTTTTGATGTAAAAGTAGCTGATTACTTTCGTGTAGACATGCGATTGAGCTACCGAAAGAATAAGAAAAAACACGCTACGATCATTTCATTAGACATCCAAAATGTAACTAATCGGGAAAACATCTATACCCAATTTTTCGATGAAGATGATATGCATGTGGAAACCGTAACCCAATTAGGCTTGTTACCTGTATTAAATTACCGCTTAGAGTTCTAATTGCGGTTGCTTCAGCTGCGCTAAACAACTCATTTTCAATATACTTTCGTGGAGGTGAGTTAATAACAAAATGGTATACCACTTGATAGACCAAGCAATTAGAAACACCTTTGCATAGGATGATTGATGATACTTAAAACAAAAATATGATGAAAATCGCAGTAATTGGCACTGGGAATGTTGGTGGAGCATTAGCTAAAGGTTGGGCAAAGGCAGGGCATGAGGTGTTGTTAGGAGTAAGAGATGTAAATGATGAAAAGGTAAAACAATTAGCTAGCTTTCATGAGAATATAAGCATTCATTTGGTTCAGGAGGCGGCTCAAGTGGCTGATACCATTCTGATAGCAGCTGTTCCTCAAGCCACCAAAAACATTGCCGAAGCCATGGGTAATATTGAGGGTAAAGTGGTGATTGATGCCATGAACTCCATTGGTAAAAAACCAGAGCCTTACTCCAATACCTTTGATGCCCTAAAAGCTTGGACGAATTCTTACGATGTCGTGAAATGCTTCAATACTACAGGCTTTGAGAATATGTTTGATCCTTCCTATCATGGTCAAGGCATTGATATGTTTGTGGCAGGCAGCAGTGAAAAGGGCAAAGCCATCGCCATTCAACTTGCTAAAGATTTGGGGTTTGAAAATTGTTATGACTTTGGAGGTGATGATAAAGCTCCTTTATTAGAGCAATTTGCTTTATGTTGGATTAACCTCGCCATTATGCAAGGGCAAGGGAGAGAAATGGCCTTTAAAGTATTGAAGCGGTAGTTTTTTTTAACTTGTCTAAGAAACTTTACTATTAAAGCATTTTCGTAGCAGTATGAAAATGCTTTTTTTCTGGATTGCCTTGGGAGCACTAAGCTTTACAAGAAGTTAAGCCGTTCCATAAACTTATTCTTATAGGAAGCACCTATGGGAATATTTTTGGTAGGCATAATGATCGTCATGTCTTCAATCGTATCAATCTTTTTCACATTCACGATATACGATCGATGAACACGTATGAAGTCTGTTGCAGGAAGTTTTCGTTCCATGCCTTTCATGGTAGAATGAACGATCAGTTTTTTTTCAGGTGTATTGATAATTACATAATCTGATAAAGCCTCAATAAACAAGATATTGCTCAGTTGTAGCCGAACAATTTTACTGTCAGCCTTTACGTAAATATCGTTCTTTTGGGTGTCTATGATGGACTTATTATTCGTGATATTTTGCTTAGCCTTGTCTACAGCCTTTAAAAAACGGGGATAATTGATGGGTTTTACGAGGTAATCGGTAAGGCTATGATTGAATGCATCAACGGCATATTCTTGTCTACTGGTGATCATAATTACCTGTGGAATAACCTCCAATTGCTTTACTAAATCAATTCCGCTCATCCCTGGCATTTCCACATCAAGAAAAACGATGTCTGTTTGTCCTTTCCGAAGCTCCACAAATGCATCTTCTGCGTTAAAGCACTCTCCATGTAATTCTAATGAATCTGTACGAGAAATAAATTGCTTCACGACTTCACGTGAGAATTCTTCATCATCAACCACAAGACATTTATGTTTCATATCAATTGGCTTTATCGTTCGCTGTTTAGGTAGTTTGGCGGTATCGCTATCATATATATTTTAATAAACGACTACTGTCCTAATTTAGTGTTCATTAAATGTCTTTCTAAAAGTTTTTGTAAATACTTTCCGATGATGTCAAACTCTAAATTCACCCGATCGCCCTTTTTTAGGGTTTTAAAATTTGTATGTTCATAAGTATATGGAATAATCGCCACACTAAACGCATCATCTTTTGAATCTACTACCGTTAGGCTTACCCCATTGATACACACAGAGCCTTTCTCTACCGTAAAATTACCCGTTGATTCATATTGAAAATAATAGCGCCAGCTTCCATCATCTTCGATCACATCGGTACAAATAGCAGTTTGATCTACATGACCCTGAACAATATGACCATCAAAACGACCATTGAGTTGCATGCACCGCTCCAAGTTTACTAAGCTCCCCACTTCAAGCGCTCCTAAATTGGTTTTTTGCATGGTTTCGGCAATCGCTGTTACCGAATGTACATTTCCATGTACTGCTGTCACGGTTAAACAAGCACCATTATGTGTGATACTTTGATCTATCTTGAGCTCATTAGAAATTGGCGATTCAATCTCAAAAATCACATTACTTTGCTCTTGCTGAATGCGCGTTACTTTTCCAAGGGCTTCAATAATTCCTGTAAACATGTGCTAAAACTTAATTAATTCGGTTTCTAATTCCCAATTGGGCTTTACGGGTATCGGACTGCTGTAAAAATATACTTTTTCAGGCAGAACACGAGTTTTATAGTCTCCGATGTCCCAAATTCCATCTTCATTTTCATCAATCAAAATTCGGATTGATTTGTTTCCTGGTTTTACAAAACGAAATTTAAAATCTGTTTCATTTTTAATTTCTTGCTCTACCTTTCCTTCTGCCATGAGTTGTATGGTAAATGAACTTGCCAAAGTTTCAATCTTCCCATACACTACCCCGTAATTTTCTTCATTGTAAATGCCATATTTTAGCTGAAATGCCTCTAAAGTATCGCCCTCTACGGACACAAAACTTCCTCTAGGAAAATCGTACGTCAATGGTCCGGTTACAACTTGTGCGGGATAGTCTAATACCGTAGCAAAAGCGGTAATGGCGGGTTCTACTTGCCATAAGGTGGTATCTATGGTCGTATCATTGACTGCTAAAATCTGCATGACACTATCATTTTGAATGGAAAATACAGGTTTAGAGAAAGTCAACTTCAACCGCAAAGAATCGTTTCGTAAAAACTCTTGAGCACTCGCCGGTTCTTCACGCTTTGAAAAACTTTCTTTAGCGGGCTTTCCTGTGAATGTAAATTGAATATATCGTGTAGTGTCTATTTCATTTCCAACCAAATCTTTCGCCTGTAAACGAATCTCAAAACTATCGGTCACGGCTTGAGTTCCATTAAATAATCGAATGACTTCTCCTGTATTTTTAGCATAAATCTTAGATGACCAAGCAGAGTCGGTAAAGCTTAACTCAAAATCTTCTATCAGCTTGTTAAACTTAAATTCAAAATACTGTTTTCTCTCCCTTCCTGAAATCAGTTTGAGTTCTTTATAATCATATTCGGTGACCACCACATCCACACCTACATAATTGGAATCAAGTTGGATGTTTTGAGCTAGGAAACCAATTTGCTCTTCTGGTTTATTGTATTCGAGATTACCATCTTCTTCCTTGATGACCATCAATTGATATTCAGCCTGCTTGAGGTTCTCAATGAGGTATTCGCCTGACTCATTGGTTTTACTGAGGTAGAGCGGCCTTCCGCCATCAATGGTTAAGGTATCGTCAGCTGCAAAAAGGATCACTGAGGCATCATCTACAACAGCTCCAGTGAGTAAATCCGTCACTGTTCCAGCAATCGTTAACGAGTCAATGACATCACCTGTGCTAAAGGCTAGTTTTAGGTTTTCGGCCTCATTTTTTTCGGTAATGTCAGCAACAGCTTTTCGGAAGTTGAAGGTATATGTCGTATTCTCATCTAGTGCAGAGTCTAACTTAACCTCTACAAAGTGCCCCTTCCGAACTTTATGGGTATACGTTACATCGGTAAATGGTGTAATGATCAATTCTTTTTTGAGATCTTGTGCAGTTACAAACTCATCAAACTCTAATAAAATTGTATTTCCTTGATAGTTCGTGCTTTGATTAGCTGGCACTGAACTGATTAGCTGTGGAGGGGTTTCATCCCTTGGGCCTCCTGTAATGGGTTGCTGATTCGCACATGCAGCAATAAAAAGTATCAAAAAAAGGGAGTAGAATATTGTTCTCACCATTGTTATGCATTGTAGATAGGCCACAAAAATAAACGAGCTTTTTGGCCTTCATATAAAAGCGAACTGAATTTTAGTTTTTTTAGTAGTTCTACGATACTGAAGTTGTCTAAAGTATAAACTCACAGTTTAAACTGTTCGCTTTTACTTCATAC
>JBMYQA010000389.1:0-4948 GCA_049600855.1 Flammeovirgaceae bacterium
CTCTTGAAATTGCCAAAGCAAGTAATCGGCATACGAGTATCTTCTATTTATATCTAAATCGGCTAATTCCATAACAAAGCTGTCTTTTCACAAATATACAGAAGAATGAAAGGAATTGAAATGAATGAAATGTCCAGTTAAGATTTACCTTCCAGGAGTTATTATTCACTAAATACGGAAACAAACTCGAATTGATTTCCATCAAATAGACCTAAATCACTCAACTTTAATGAAGGAATTACCAATAACGCCATAAAAGATAAGGTCATGAAAGGCGAATTAAGGGTACTTCCCATTTCTTTAGCCATTTTGTCGATAGCGGAATAAGCCTTTGCCACTTCGTAGCCATCTTCTCCAGACATTAAACCCGCAACAGGTAGGGGCACCACCAACTCACGTTCTCCATCAAAAGCGGACACGCCTCCTTTGGCTTCAATCAATAAGTTTACCGCTTTGCAAATGGATTCATCATCCGCACCTACTGCGATGATATTGTGGGAATCGTGACCAACAGATGAGGCAATGGCCCCTTTTTGTAAGCCAAAGTTTTTAATGAAAGCGATAGCAGGTTGGGCATCTTGATAACGGTTGACTACAGTCAGCTTGAGCACATCAGCGGGTATATTGGAAATGAGATTTCCTTCCTTCAGCTTGGCGGCTAAAGAAAGTTTGTTCGTCACCAATTCACCATCTAACGCCTCAATCACATGAACTTGGTTGGTATTCGCTTTCAAGAAAAAATCCTCTACGGTTTTAAATCCCGTATTAAAGTTGTTTGGACTGCTTTCTGTGACACGGTTAATGCGTGTTTTTCCATTTTCGGCGACTAACAGGCCATTAATATAAGTTTGTTTAACATTAAACTCACGTAGGTCTTCTACCACAATAAAATCTGCAGGGTCACCCACTTCTAGCAAACCGACATCTAAGTTGTAATGTTCTACAGGATTGATACAGCTTGCTTGCAAGACATCAAACACATCATAACCTTGTTGAATTGCTCGGCCAGCTAATTTGTTAATATGGCCTAAAACAAGTTCATCAGGATGTTTATCATCAGAGCAAAACATCAGACGGTCAGGATAAGTATTCATTAAATCAATTAAGGCAGCAAAGTTTTTAGCAGCACTTCCCTCACGGATGATGATTTTCATTCCGTATTTGAGTTTATCAAGCGCTTCTTCTGCTGTAAAACACTCATGATCGGTACTAATTCCCGCTTTGATGTAATTTTCAGCCATCTCTCCTTTGAGGCCTGGCGCATGCCCATCAATCGGTTTACCCAACGCTTTGGCAATGGCTAACTTTTGGTATACCACTTCGTCATGATTCAATACGCCAGGCCAGTTCATCATTTCCGCAAGGTATTTGATTTCATCTTTTTGGAGTAGTTTTTGTACATCCTCGGGAGAGACTACTGCGCCAGCAGTCTCAAAAGTAGTAGCAGGGACACAGGATGGAGCACCAAAGTTGAATTTAAAAGGCACTTTATTGCCATTTTCAATCATAAACTCGACTCCTTCTACCCCCAACACATTGGCGATTTCATGAGGATCTGATACTGTAGCAACGGTGCCATGCACAACCGCTAAGCGAGCAAACTCACTTGGAATGAGCATGGAACTTTCGATATGAATGTGGGCATCAACAAAGCCCGGCATGATGTATTGTTGGGGAGCGTTTTCAATTTCTTGGATGCTTTCAATACCATTTTCTGAGAAATTAATGGACACATCTAAGATTTTTTTGTGTTTAATATTGACGAGTTTTCCCTGTATATTCATAAGAATCAACTATATTAGCAAAAGTAAATGAAGTTTTTTATGAGGAAGTTAAAGAACATAGCCTACATTAGTTTGGCTTTTATGGTTTTGGCTGCCTGTAGTTCTACGCCTAGTCAAACGTGGCAACCAAAGAAACATCCACCAGCGTCAAAGAAGTATAACAAAAAAAATTAGTGATACATGAGACAAATAAAGTCATTATTCCTAATAGTTGCATTGTGTGGTGGGTTAATCTTTCTGGGCTCTTGCAGTTCATCTAAGAAAACCATGCGAGGAAAACAGCCTAAGGGAGGCAAAATGCCTTGTCCAATTAAAGACTGTTAATTTTGAAGATATTTTGTATGCATAAAGGCCTCTTAGGAGGCCTTATTTGTTGGAATAGGTCAGTATCTTGTTCTTACAGATGAATATTTTTTAGTTTACTGCCGTAAGGCTAATTTAATCATGGCTTCTACTGAGAGTTGGTGTCCATGCGTTTTAACAATGTTTCGCAGTGTTTTTTCTGCAGTACTTTTATTGAGACCTAACGCCATTAGACCTTCTAATGCAGCGGCTTGGTTTTTACTACTTGAAGTAAGTGCTGCTGCATCCACTGTATTACCCGAAACAGCAACCCCTTCTTTAGCCAATTTGTCTTTAAGCTCTAAAATGGCACGTTGAGCTGTTTTGGCACCAATTCCTTTTACCGATTGGATGGTTTTAACATCTCCTCCAACAATGGCTTCTTTTACTTCTTGCACCGAAAGGGTGGATAATATGGCTAATGCGGTTGATGGCCCAATTCCTGATACGCTAATTAAGTGTAGGTATAAGTTTTTCTCTTCCCGCTCCCAAAAACCAAATAAACTCAGTACATCTTCTTTTACGTACAAATAGGTGTATAACTTACAGGTTTCACCTACTTGTAATTTTCCATAAGTGTTTAAGGAAATTTTTAATTCGTAACCCACGCCATTTACATCAATTACTGCGAACGTTGGGTCCTTTGCCGCTAACCTTCCTTGAATATAGTTGTACATATCGTATTTTGATTTTATGTGTTGAAGTTGGCTAAAGCTTAAACTGTGAGTTTATACTTTAGATAACTTCATTGCGATTATAGGAAATCTTGAGGGAATTCTGGTAGTTTTTTTAAGCTCTTCAGTTTATTAATGGTTTGATACGACAAGTTCGATGGATAGTGAAACAGCTAGGCAATCAAAAATTGATTTTACGATGCCGTTTATATTCAGTTGGTTTAAGGATGAACAAATATTCATTTCAACCAAAACTTTCATTGGATTTACGTATCTTTATAGGCTATGCTTAGTAGGGTTTAACTACTAAAATTTCGGGTGAAGCATGATTAAAATTGAGCTAGCTCAAGGCGGTAAAGTTGAGTCTAGAGCGCTAAACGATACTTTACCAACGCAGAGATCGCTCAATTTTACTCTTGGGTTACCCAAATAGTTAGTGTTTAACGTCCACTAGGTGAAGATCAAGGGTTCAAATCACCTAAAAAAATCAAGAACATATTTCCAAACAGTCTTTTAAACTTTAGATTAAGCTGATTGTGAAGCATTCCATCAAGGATACTTCATCGTTAAAATTTGCAATTTCATGCGTGCCCAAGCTCAAACAATCCTTATTCTCATTTTTTTATTAGGAAGTTGCCGCCTAATTGCGCAATCTCCTCAATTACTCTTGCACAGTAAAGATGGTTGGGATACCCCTTTGAATATGAAGGAAATGCATGTGCAAACCGTGTTTGTGAGTGATCGTGCATATACGACCTATCGGCTGAAGTATGCTAATTCAACCGACAGTGAAGGAACAGGCACTTTTCGATTTTACCTCAAAGCAGGGTTAACACCTCGGCGATTTGCCGTTAAACTAACATCGGGATGGAGAGAAGCTGAAATGGTAGAGCGGACACAAGATGAAAGAGCCATACAAGCTTCCTTATTTTTTAGTGAGTTGCAGTTACGCCAATATCTTTTTGAAGAGGAAGTGTTCCAAATTCCTCCTGAGGGTGAGTATGAAGTGATTTTCACGTATGAAGAGAAATTACTCACCAAAGAGAATCACTACCATTACCAACTGCCGATTGCTGTTGAAAGTCCATTGGATAGTTTTTCAGTTCATTTAGAGGGTTTACTAGTTGAACCAGTTATTGAAGGCAATACCTATCAAATGCGTTTTGAAGAAAAGCAGGGATTAGTTGGAGGGCGATTCCAAGAAACGGCTTTTAAGGGCTATGATCCACTTGTGGTAAAGATTCCCAGAAAGTCGGCGGTTGAGCGCCATGTTGGACGCGGGAAAGTCACCAAGGATTATTATTTCTATGCCAATATTTCATTACCAGACTCATTAGCTAGAGCCAAACCACAAGCGGTATGCTTAATTTGGGATCAGTCTCACTCAGCAGGGCAAAAGCAGGTAGAAAAAGAACTCTCTTTTCTGAATAACTATTTTAGTCAATTGGGGGAATTTGAATTGCGTTTGATCACCTTTACCACCCAAGTTGAATCGGATCACACCTTCAAAATAAAAGATGGAAACTGGTTAGCTGCCAAAGCAATTATTCGTCAACTGAATTACGATGGAGCAACAAATTATGGATGTTTAGCTTTACCATCGATTCAAACCGATTTATTCATCATTTCTACAGATGGCGAATTCACGATTGGGCAAGGCAGTTTGCCGTTGAGTAAAACGCCCGTGATTTCCATTTTATCTTCTGAAGTTGCGAATGCCATTGCACCTTGGCATTGGGCAAAACAAACAAATGGAAATGTGATTGAATTGCTAAAAGAAAGTACACGTGAGCGTTATCACAAGCTAGTCAATTTTCCAATTCAATTTTTAAGTGCTTCTTACGATACCAGTCAAATCGCTTTAGTGTATCCTACTGAGGCACAACTCTTACAGCCAAATTTTTCATTCACAGGTAGATTAAAAACAAAAAAAGGAGCGATAACCCTTAATTTTAAACTAGGGGAGCAAACCTTTTCAAAAAAGATTGTATTGCGTAAAAATACCCATGTATATGGTCATCGTATAGAAGATATTTGGGCACATTCAGAAATTAAAAGTCTGATTAAACGCACTGAAAAGCAACCAAATTCATTGTATCGGAAGTTTATAGTTGGTTTGAGTCGAATTTATAAGGTGCCTACTCCACA
>JBMYQA010000390.1:0-4930 GCA_049600855.1 Flammeovirgaceae bacterium
TGTCTCGTTATTTTTGCTGGTGGAAAAAATTGGCATAGTGTATCTCCAGTGACAGGCAGTAAAGCGCGTATCAGTATTGGTGGCTTAATGATGCCTTCGTTTGATAACACACACCTCTATTATTGGGGATAAGGGATAATCAGATAAGAAATTGAAGCGCATGAATCATTACTACATATATAACTTACAACTCAGCACTCATCTCAATCTTCCATTACCTTTAGCCCCCCAACCAAACGGACAGACTGATCTTTTCTTAACCCAAGAAGAACTGCCTGAAAAAACCGATAAAACCTTAGTAGCCGTGCGAGATGTAGCCGGTTTTCAGCGAAGTGAAATTTATCAAATGCCAGATGGAAATTTTGCTACTTATGTATACCGTGAAAACAATTGCAGTTTATATGTAAAAAATGGACAAGAGCTCATTATTCATCCTGAAATGAATTTAGAAAACAATAAAGAACACTTTGTTTTTTTTATGCACATTGCTTTTTCCTCGCTACTTTATCAGCGACACTACCTATTATTTCATGGCAGTGCCATAGCCTACAAAGGTAAAGGCTATATTTTTGTCGGTCATTCTGGTGCGGGGAAGTCTACAATTGCCTCCTCACTCCTACAACAAGGCGGAAGGTTTTTAGCAGATGACATCTGTTTCGTTTTCGCAAAAGATCATCGCTACTATGTGAGTCCGAGTTACAACTTCACCAAACTCACACCTACAACATTTAATAAATTTCAACCAGTTAATCGCTTTTTCACCGATTATTCGTTATTGGAAGAAGGCAAATTTTTATGCCAATTGCATCCAAACTACTTATCTTCAACTCCTGTTGAGCTCACTAAAATCTTTCACGTGAGTATTGATAACCAAAAAGAAACACACGTAAAAGCGTTAAAGGGAATGGATGCCCTACAACGTTTACTCCATAATGCAGCCCGACCAGACGGTTTGAAACTCTATAATATGGAAAATGATTTTTATAAAGATTGTTTTCTTTTAAATACACACCTTAAAGTACTCGACATTTATCGTAAACACGATGAGTTTATTGCCCCTGAAGTGATCCAATTTTTAGATCAATCAGCAAATTAACACCTATGGATTTATCACGTTTCAACTCCGCCTCAGACCTCAATGATTTCTATTCCTCAGAACCCATATGGCTTTGGAAAAAACTCATTGGCGAACAGCTACTTTACAGTTTTGGAGATTTTAGCCAAACTACTGATCCACAAGAGGCGCTATGTAATAATACCCGTGCGTTTTACCCTTACATTCCGCATCATGCTACTGTATTAGATTTGGGATGTGGTTGGGGAGGACCCGCACAACTATTGCAAACAGAACGGAATTGTCAGGTTACAGGAGTGACCATTAGCGAATCTCAATATCACTATTGCAAAAATGAACTTGGGCTAACTACCATTCATGGAGACATCGAAAAGTTAACATTTTCTGAGCAATATGACATTGTATGGATGATGGAATCATTGGAGCACATTGTCGATATAGCCGCACTATTTCAACACTTATCCACGATTACCAATAAGCTGTTGATTCAGACCAATTGTATTGCCGATCATATGGATACGCCCAGGTGGGAATTTGGGAATACCATGTATATGCGAAAAGTGAGCGAATTAAAACAGGTGCTTTCTTTAAGTGGATGGAAGATTGAACAGGTAGAAGATAGACGTTTCCATTCCATTCCTACCTTTCAATTTTGGAGAAACCAGTTAGAGGTGCTAAAAGCAGCAAAACACCCAATTAAAGGGCAACTGCGCGTGTTAGAACAACATGTAGTAGCCTTTGAAAGTAACCCCATTCAATGGTGTCGAAATCATCCATTGATCAATCTAATCGCAGTTCAATCATGAGTGGTATATACGGAATCATTAATTTCCATCAGCAAGCTGTTGCGCCTGAGCATTTAAACCGACTATCAGAAGCATTAGCACACCGGGCGGTAGATCGTCAAGACACCTACCTCGAAGGTAATGTTGGATTGGGCCATGCCTTAATGTGTCTGTCGCCTGAATCTCACTACGAGCAGCAACCCTTAACATACAAGCATTGGATTGGCCTATTAGATGGTCGGTTATTTAACCGAGAAGCGCTCTTGAAACAATTCGACTGTTTACCATCTGACTATGCGACTACTCCTGATAGTGTGTTAGTGATGAAGGCTTATGAGAAGTGGCAAGCCGATTGTGTTCATCATTTAATGGGTGAATTTGCCTGCTTCATTTACGATACACAAGCCCAAACCATCTATGCGACAAAAGATCGCTTTGGGAATCGTAACTTTTTTTATTTCTTAGACGAGCAGCGTTTCTGTTTTGCTTCAGAAATCACGGCTTTATTAAAATTACCCTTTATCAATAAGGATTTAAACATCGAATCCACCTTATTGAGCTACGTATCACCCTTTATTGATATTAAGGATCATACGTTTTTTAAACACATCAACACCTTAGCACGAGCTCATTTCCTAAAAATTGATGGGGGTAAAAAAGAACTAAAAAGGTATTGGTCGCTAAGCTATAAAGAACCCTTAAAGCTTTCATCTGATCGCGATTATGTATCCTACATGCACCATACGATTCAGCAAACCATTGCAGACAGAATCCGAATTGATGGTCAAGTAGGTGTTGCGTTAAGTGGAGGTCTTGATTCTTCTACGGTTGCTTGTATTGCCGCCCAACAATTAGCTCCATCGAATAAATCATTATTTGCTTCAGGTTTTTTACCTCCTGCCGAGCAAAGTGGCACAGTTGGCGATGAGCGCATCTATATGGAAGCCGTAGCGCAACAAGAAAAAAACATTGTTTTTAATCCCGTTTCAACCACCCCTCCTACACGCGAGTATCAGCAATTTCATTTAGAAACCTATGCTTTTCCCCATCAGTTTGGCAGCTTTTGCTGGCATCAGGTATACCAAACCTTAGGAGAACATCAGGTAAGAGTCATGTTAACGGGTTTTTTGGGAGATGATGTCATTTCGAGGCCAGGTAAGCTCGTATACAAACATTTAATCCATGACAAAAGCTGGAAGCGTCTTTTCAATGTCATTCAGCGAAGAAGCAAAGCCACGCAACGTCATCCGTTACGGGTTTTAGTTGCTGAGGTACTTCGACCATACATTCCCAGTATCATAGAGCAGCTGGTTACTGGAGGCTCCAATGACCGCACAAAGCATATCAGCCATCAAGATTTATACAAACGATTGATTTTACCCACCTTTCTGGATAGTGCTCAAATCGACAAACACAGTACTGAAGTAGATCACCTGTTGATCACATCAACCATCCATCAAAGTATTTCCAATATCCAAAATCGGATTAACAATCAGTTTTCGGATGCCATGAGTGTGACTGCCCATCATCATGGAATTATTTTTTCTACCCCTTTAGCCGATTTACGCATTGTGGAAATGGCGATTTCCATGCCACCAGAGAAATGGTTGATTAATGGCATGAGCCGTGGGTTGATTCGAGAAGCTACTAAAGGAATACTGCCTGAATTGGTGAGAATGCGACAAACAAAAGGCTATATCGTTGATGAAGAGCGATTGTTTTTCCAACAACAGTTAACCAATAACATTAACCTCATCGCAAATACGAAGAGCGAATTATGGAACTTCATCAATAAGCCTGCGCTCATTCAATGCCTAAATGAATATCAGGAGCATCAACAGGATGCTATTTTTCGGGTCAGTGACTATATCATCCAACTGATGCACTTTATTAACTTTTACCAACGCAATTCATAAACAGATGAGTAAAGTAAGTAGCGTACTATAACAATATTAAATCTTTTTCTTTAGTTTTAGACTTTTGGGAAGAAATCATATATTTGCTTTCTTTCAACGGGTTTTATTCTTTCAACTTTTTATAACATATCATGAGCAATTTGAAAACTAAGAAATCATGGCAAACGCCTAAAGTTAAATCTTCTTCCATTGTAGAGGATACTAAGGCAAATGCTAACCCAGACAGTACCCCGCTAGATGGCGCACCTACTGGCCCTCAAATCTCGTATACTTCTTAATCCTTTTCAGCATTCAAAGAAAGGAAGTGGTGTTCTTTGAGTAATCAAGCAAGCTGCGTATCTATGAAACCCAATTTGCTTGTCATATAGTTGCTTCCTTTCAATGGATTTTATTCTTTCAACTTTTCACAACATATCATGAGCAATTTGAAAACTAAAAAAACATGGCAAACGCCTCAGCTTAAATCGTCTTCCATTGTAGAGGACACGAAAGCAAATGTTAATCCACCAAGTACCCCATCTGATGGTGCGCCTGGTTCTGGAGCGGTGTATACATCTTAATCATTGCTCTCCGTTTCAGCATTCAAAAAAGGAGCTGTTAAATGGTGGTTTTTGACTCATCAAATAAACTGTGTATCTGTAAAACATAATTTGCTTGATTTGTTCTGTTGTTTTTTATCCAAAAACGCCTAATTATATTTTGTAGTTGTCAATCTAACTACTTGTTTTTCTTTCAATTCACAGACTTATGATTGAACATCAAACAATCTTACACCGATCGCCCGATGTGCTTCATTCGGCTTTAGATAATGAAACCATCATGATGGATATCCAAACTGGTGAATACCACAATCTAAACAACATGGGAAATACCATTTGGGAATTATTAGAGGAGCCTTTGTCCTTTAGTGACCTCTGTAAAGCACTCCTAGAAGAGTATGAGGTAAGTGAGGAGGTATGTCAGCAAGAAACTAGGCACTTTTTAAAAGAATTGGTAGATAAAAAGTTAATTTCAACGCAATAGTAATGGCAAAAAAAGACTTGATGAGCACCTTAGGTGTATTCATGGATAAAACTTTTTTAGATCAAACAACTTGTCAGTCTATTATTCAAGAGATGCATCAAGTTCCGAAGAAACAAAGTAGGGTTTATAAC
>JBMYQA010000391.1:0-4880 GCA_049600855.1 Flammeovirgaceae bacterium
AAAGAAGCCATCAAAATTAAACGGGTAACAGACGATCAGATTGTAAGCAGCGCCTATATGCTAGGAGATAGCATTAGCCAAGCGCTTAAAGATACCATTCAAGCAGCGGCTAATGACTTATGTAACCTTCCGGATTTAACCACTTACCTTGCTAATGATCAATTACAAGAGCTCATCAGTCAAGCAAGTATTCGTTGCCACCAAGAACAAATCACCCATCCGAAAGAGGTAGAGATTTGGGAAGCGTATCAAGCTGGCTTTATCCAAAAAAGCCCACTACAAGCAGGTATTCAACGATTGGGGGATAAAAACAACTATAAGGAACTCGTATTTACCGTACCACTTACCTATACAGAGGGAGAAAGCAACAAGCTGGCTGTCCTGAGTATCACACTAAAGAAAAGTGCCATCATTATGACTTTTTAAAACATTTACTTGAAAATATCCTATCTGCAATTTCTAATATCCAACTCTAAAACACATTCTTTCAATTTATGACAGAAGGGAGGTATGATAACGAATGGTTTCCAAAGCCATTCGTTATATTAGTGCTTGTCTAATTGACCAAGCCAACATTTATTATGAAAAAGTTCATACTTCTTGCAAGCTTACTTCTTGGAATCTCGCTGACTTCACAGGCACAGCTCAACGGATGGAAAAACAAACTCAAAAATAAAATTAACAAAGAAAAAGCTAAGCTGACAAATAAAGACAAACTCAAAAACTCTACCGAAACCGAACTACAAAAACAGCAAAGTAAATTGGATACGATCTCCTTCAGTTATGCCATTTCAATGACTGATAATTCTGCTTATGTAGCGCGTAATAAAAGTAATGCAAAAGCACTGGGACTCGATGCTTTACGAGATCAAAATGGCAAACTTACGTTGAAACGAAGTCGTTCCGAAAAGGCAATGAGCATGAATCGTCAGGGAGAGGCACTTTATCAGATTCGTAATTACCGTTTGGCTGGTCTCAAGTTTCTTACCGCCTTAATGGTATATACCGATGAAAGTGATGCAGAAGCTATGTTTGAAAACCCTTGGGAGCTTTTAAAAAATAAAGATACCCGAAATAAGGTATTTGAAAGCATGCTTCGAACAGAGGCCAACACTACGGGCTTTACGCATGAAGATTATTTTGCTTATACGAAAACACTCGATAATTTTAGTTTACTGCTTCATGCTAGAGGGAGGTATACTATAGCCAAAAGCCTGGCAGAACGTGCATTACAACTACGGGAAGAATATTTAGGCGAAGCACATCCTGCCACAGGAGCATCTTATAATAACCTATCCGTTTTGTACAAAGATATGGGCATGTACTCAGAAGCTGAAGAACTGATTGACCCTGCTTTATCTATACAGGCAAATAAGTATACCAAAGAAAGTATGCCTTATGCCATTACGTTGAATAACAAAGCCTTACTTTTCCAAATGATTGGTCGTTACGATATTGCCAAACGCCATATGGAAGAGGCGCTTGAAATTGTAGAAGATCAATCCAATAAAAAGAGCAAGGTAATGCCCTTTCAGGTGAACCTTGCGCTGCTCCATCAAGATTTGAAAGAATATGAAGAGGCTGAAACCATTTTTACTGATTTATTGGAACTGAGAAGTAACCGACCTCGCCCCCTACAAACGGAAGCTGATGCTTACCTGCTGAATCATTTAGCGGCTTTATACATGGAAATGGGCAAAACGGCAGAAACTGAAAAGTACCTCAAACAATCCTTAGCCATTTACAAACAAAAACTTGGAGAAAAACACCCTAGTTATGCCAGTGTCTTAAGCAATCTGAGCAAGTATTACCAATACAAAAGCATGCTCCCTGAGGCGATGGAGGCAAACCAACAGGTGATTGAGATTCGTAAAAATGTACTTGGCGAAAATCATCCTGATTTTATTGCAGCTTGGGAAACGCAAGGCATCTTATTGTGGAAGGCAAACCAAGTTGATGAGGCCATCCCTGTGTTCAAACGAACCACCGAGAAACAACTAGAGCTCGCGGAGAAACTTTTCCCATCTATGAACGAACATGAAAAGGGAAAATACTGGGATAAAATACAACCTAAACTGATGCGCTTCTACAATTTTGCAATGGATAATCATAAAAACCATCCAGAATTGGCTAAGATGATGTATCAAATACATCTCAAAACAAAAGGCATTTTATTAAATGCAAGTACCAAAGTCAAAAATCAAATACTCAATGGAGCTAATGAGGAACTCAAACAACACTATTTAGAGTGGCTTGATCAAAAAGAGGCACTAGCCGTATACTACACCTTATCAAATGAAGAACTTAAAGATGAAGGCATTGACTTAGATTCGTTAGAACAGGCCACCTTACAAACTGAAAAACAGCTCATTAAATCATCTGCGGCTTTTGCAAATGCTTATCAGTTTCCACAGCAAACCTTCCAAGATGTGCATCAAAGTCTTGCAGAAAAAGAAGCCGCTATCGAATTAGTAAGGGTTCCTAAATTCGATCAACAGCTTAAAAATGATACGCATTATGCCGCATTAATTGTAAAAAAATCAACGAACACTCCTACCCTAGTTGTGCTTGAAAATGGCCAAGAGCTCGAAAGCAAATACAGCAAATTTTATCGAACCGTCATTACCAACCAAATTGAAGACACCTATTCCTATGATCAGTTTTGGGCGGCGATTGAACAGGAATTGACAGACATCAACAGTGTATTTCTCTCGCTTGATGGCATTTATAATCAAATTAATATTGCCACACTCAAAAAGCCAGATGGTCAATTTGTAATTGATGGGTTAAACATCACTACAGTCTCTAGTACACGTCAAATCCCTACCCTAAAGGCCAATCACTCCAAGCATAGTAAATCCGATGCAATCTTATTTGGTTTCCCACATTATGGAGATAAAGGCAGCATTGCTAAACTCCCCGGCACTAAAGCAGAGGTAGAAGCTATTGGCAAAATTTTAGCCAACTACGACTATAAATCGACGCATTTCATGGAAAAAGAAGCGAGCGAAAGTAATATCAAAACCGAAGTCAACAATCCTAAAATTTTACACATTGCCACACATGGTTTTTTCTTAGAAGACGTTGAAAACTTAGGTAGTGATAAAATCTTTGGTGTAGAAATTAACAAAGCCAAGGAAAATCCATTGTTGCGCTCAGGCTTAATGTTTCACAATGCGGAAAGTGCCTTAGAAAATACAAATAGCAAAGAGTTGAAAGAAAATGATAATGGCATACTGACGGCCTATGAAGCCATGAACTTGCCATTAGATCAAACCGAGCTAGTCATTTTAAGTGCCTGCGAAACGGGCTTAGGAGAGATTAAATCTGGCGAAGGTGTATATGGACTTCAACGTGCATTCCAAGTAGCTGGCGCAGAATCAATCATCATTAGCTTATGGAAAGTGAGCGATGATGCCACTCATAAACTGATGGTCAAGTTTTATGAAAATTGGCTGCGTTCGGGCAACAAGGTCACCGCTTTTAATCAAGCGCAGTTAGACTTGAAAAATGAATATACCGATCCTTATTATTGGGGCGCTTTTATTTTGATGAATTAATTTGGAATAGATTGCTCAAAGAAATGGATTCAACACAAGAAATTCCCAATTGGCAAAACTACATTCAGCTAGCGCATGAAAACAAGCTTTTTGTGCGTTCAGATTTACTCATTGCCATTTTAAATTTGGGAAAAATTGGCAAAAAGGATTTGAGTATTTTACTCATCAGCTTGTATGCGGCACAAAATCATTTTTCGAGCAGTAGAAAAAAGTGGGCATATGCCATTGATAAAACAGATTGGCTTGAACTTCAAACATTTTTATTAAATACGCTATACGATTATGACATTCATTACCGAATAGAAAACACCTCATTTTCAATGAATATGAGTCTGCAAGAAGAACTTCAGCAGCGTTATGCTAAAATTGACTTTTTACTCAATAAGAAACTGCTTTTGAGTCCCAAAACATTTGAAGTAATTACAGATAACCCACTCAAGCTACTTTCATTTTTGAGGACTTACCAAACGAATATCAAGCACTTAGAAGATTCTTGGCTGTATACAGAAATTGATTTATTGGTGCAGTTTAGGCATTGGACAAGAAGTGCCTTAATCTACAAGAACACAATTTCGCCCACCAATGATTTGGTTCACGATGGCATCATCATTTGGCTATTTGATTTTTTTACGCACCATCAGGAACTTGAGCAAGTTTATTTAGACTCGCTAGACGACATGGATTGAACAAATATGAGGCATATTTTAACTTAATTTCTTCTCAATTCTTTTTAGGGTATTCCAATTTCGAGTAGTTATTCCTTTCCCATAAAATCGTTCTAACGCATCCATGGCTTTAGTCGTTTTAGAAACGGAAAGGTCTAATACTGAGGTAATCACTTTTCCTTCTTTAGTAAGAATTTGGTAGGCACCATCTTCACTTTTCCAAGGTAAAGATAAATCGATATTCACCTCTTTCCATAAAAAAGAAACATACAGCCTTATTTCTTTCGTGACTTCAATATGCTTAAAAGGCGCTGCATCAAATAATGCTTGAAGTTTTTTTGCCTTCATTAAAATGGTAGGAATGGGGAATCCAAAAACTTGCGCTAAATGCGCGGCGATCTTTTCTTCAAATACAGCTAAATCCGTAATCACCGCATCAAATAGGATATTCCCTGTATTCAAAATGGTCACCACTTGTTCACAATCCAAGTGTTCCATTTCCTTTCGGAGCGTCGCCATAGGCACTTTATGATGCCCACCAACATTTATTCCGCGTAAAAAGGCGATGTATTTTTCTTTCATCAAAGACTCAAATAATTTATAAACAATTAAATATCAATGATTTACAAAATAGTCAAAATTAATTTTTAAAAAA
>JBMYQA010000392.1:0-4858 GCA_049600855.1 Flammeovirgaceae bacterium
TTGTAATTAAACTTGCTAGTACCCAAATAACGAAAGGTAATGGATATTGTTGAATTTTTCTAGGAAAAGTATTGAAAATGTATCATTTCCTTTGCGAAATTAGTTGCTTTTATCATTGAAATGATTAATAACGATTATACGCGATAAAAGACCCGTTTTACACGATCACTCACATTTGTCAATATCTCATAAGGAATGGTGCCAATGGCTGTTGCCAATTCATCAATACTGGGTGAAGTGCCAAATAAGATGACTTCATCCCCTTCGTGTACGGCTAAACCCGTAATGTCTAGCATGGTCATGTCCATGCATACATTGCCAATCACAGGAGCGATTTGTCCATTAATCAGCACTTTCCCAACCCCATTGCTAAACCTTCGATCATACCCATCGGCATAACCAATAGCCATGACCGCGATGGTAGCATCTCGCTCCACTTTTCCCCTTCTGCTGTAGCCCACCGTTTCTCCAGCTTTTAGCTGGCGGATTTGAGAAATCGTAGTTTTTAACGTACTGGCTGCTTGCAATTGATTTTGATAAAAGTTGTTGGTATCAACACCGTATAAGCCAATGCCTAAGCGTACCATGTCTAATTGATGGTTGGGAAAGCGTGTAATGCCGGGAGAGTTCAAGGCATGCCGAATGAAAGGATAATGGAGCGCCGTTTGCAGTTGATTAGTCATGTGTTGGAACGCACTGAGCTGCTTTTGGGAATAGTGATTATGAATGGCTTCATCTGAACCAGCTAAATGTGTGAATACACTTTTTATTCTGATGCGATTCGCAGATTTTAATTTGGGAATGAGTTCACTAAAATCATGCGATTCAAATCCTAAGCGATGCATACCGGTATCCAGCTTAAGGTGAACGGGAAGAGGAGCCGCTGTAAAACTCTGATCTTCCAAATAATTTAGTAAGCTCTGTAAAATTCTAAAATTATAAATCTCAGGCTCTAAGTGATAAGTAATGATTTTTTCGAAGGTTTCAGGTGATGGACTCATGACCATGATGGGTAACTTAATGCCCTTTTGCCGAAGCTCAACGCCTTCGTCGGCATAAGCTACTGCTAAGTAATCTACCCGATGATATTGGAGCAATCGGGCGACTTCATAACCTCCGCTGCCATAGGCAAAGGCTTTTACCATGACCATAATTTTAGTTTCTGGACGAAGTAAACCTCTGTATACATTCAGGTTATGGGCTAAGGCTTCCAAGTTAATTTCCAACCGAGTTCCATGTACTTTTTGCTGTAGGTAATGAACCACTTGTTCTAAACCAAAGTTACGTGCGCCTTTTACCAGTATCAGTTCGTTATGGAAGGAAAGCGCGGCGTGAAAGAAATCAGAAATGTGATCAAAAAACTGTGTATCAGGGCAATTAAATAGCGAGGCGTGTTGTGAAATGGTCTTACCTATGCCAATCAATCGTTGAATGTTTTTTCCTGCTAATAATTGATTGACTTGCGTATATACATGCGCTAACGGCCTACCCGATTCCAAAATATCGGAAAGAATGACCGTACGAGATTTATTTTCATCTTGCTGACTCATGAAATCTAATGCGACAACTAAGCCTGCAAAATCATTATTGTAGGTATCATCTACCAATAAACATTGATGGATGCCTTGTTTAAGTTCGAGGCGCATATGAACGTGGTGGAGTCGCTCAATGCGGTGTTGAATGGTGGCTACATCCAGCTGAAGTAACAGCATACAGGCTATACAATGCATGCTATTTTCCACAGAAGCCCAATCCGTAAATGGTATAATAAGTGTGAATAGTTGGTTTTGATAACTCAGCGTAAGCTGTTGTTGACCAATTAACTGAACCGTATCAATAATTTGTAAGTGCGCGCTTGGATGTTTTCCCCAACTAAATGTATTGCAATTCAATTGTTGAACTTCCTGATGAATGAGAGGGTGGTCAGCGCAATAAATGAGTGTTTCGCAGGAAGTAAAAAGTTTGAGTTTTTCCTGCACTTTAATCAATTGACTTTCAAAGCCTTCTTGGTGGGCGGTACCAATATTGCTGAAGATGCCAATATGAGGTTGGATGATGGAGGCCAGTTTTTCCATTTCACCCATTTTGGAAATACCAGCTTCAAAAATGCCCAATTGATGGCCGTGTTGGATTTGCCAAATGGATAAGGGAACACCAATTTGTGAATTATAACTTTTAGGACTTTTGACGATGGCATAATTGGCTTCTAATAGTTCATAGAGCCATTCTTTGATTATTGTTTTTCCATTACTTCCTGTGATGGCAATAATGGGGAGCGTGAATTGATTTCTATGAAATTGCGCCAATTGCTGTAAGGTGTCGATGCTATTTGATACCTCAATGTAAATGGCATCCTCAGGTAGGGAGGTGATCGGTTTCTCTACTACAAAATGCCTTACTCCTTTTTGATACAGCTCTTGAATGTAATGATGCCCATCGTGGCGTTCCCCTTCAATCGCAAAAAAAATACTATTTGCAGGAGAAGTCACTTGACGACTATCGGTTAACAAGAAACGTTTTTGCCAAAATGGAGCAGTAAAATCCATAGTGATTAAATCAAATCGAATGGGCGATGAGTTTATTTCTTGACGAAGTTGGGGAATAATGATTAGCTTACCAAGCCTGAAGAAAAGTGTATCTAATACGATTTTATCACGTAACTTCCCCTAAAACTTTACAAACAAGCTTAAATAGCTATTGGATGTGTGTAGATTACTTTGTAAACTAGTAGGGTGTTTACGGGCTGTAATGGATGAGCTTTTATGGATAAAACGATCTTACTTTTTTTTATATTGACCAATCTGTCTCTTTTTGGGCAATCTCCTAATATTCAACATTTTTCTACATCTGACTTTCAAGGAGCAGCACAAACTTGGGCTGTAAGTCAGGATGAAGATGGGCTGTTGTTTTTTGCCAATAGTGATGGTATCCTGATTTATGATGGCATTGATTGGGAATTGGTGTCTTTACCGAATAAAACCCTCACTGAGAATGTGTACATTGATGCTCCTACTCAGGTAGTTTATGTAGGTGGCTATGGTCAATTTGGCTACTTAGAACGCTTAGCAAACGGTGAGTATCAATACCGCTCTTTAGTCGATAAAATCGAAGCAGACTATCGAAAGTTTACGCGTGTTGCTTACATTATGAGTATACCGAATGGAGTGGCTTTTATATCAAATAAAACACTCTACTTGTATACCAATGGCGCATTTAACTGTCTCCCATTAGCTGAGGAAGGTCGTTTCTTTAAGAAAGGCAATCAGATTTTACTTCGCTTATTTAACAATCGTTACTACGAACTAATCGCTAATGAACTAGTGGAAACAACGAGTGAAGCTATTTTTGGATTAGAACGTGTTGTTGACGTTTGTCCCTATCAAAACGAAGGTGAATATTTGGCGATAAGTAAAGGGAAAGTTCAGTTGATTACTGAGCAAGGATCGTCTCAGGCTTTTCCTTTAATGGATGGGGAAAAAGAATATGAGGGCATCTTTAGGCTTTATAAATTAGCAAATGATCGTTACTTGTTTGATTTGCTAGATCGTACCGCTTTGGTGACGGATCAACATGGAAAGTTACTCTGGCATTTTACCGCTAAAAATGGTTTGGCAGGAACGGTGATGAACCTATTTGAAGATCGAGATAACCATTTATGGATTCTAACATCAAATGGGATAAGCTATGCAGAAATAGGTAGTCCATTCACTAAATATGATGAACATCACGGTTTAGGAAAAGCAACGGTGTTGTCATTACATCGAACAGAGGGATTGGTGTATGCAGGCACATCAAGAGGTTTATATTACCGATCTGCTGCACAAAACTTTGAGCCTGTTTTGTATACGAATAAGCGAGTAACAACTGGAGAACTTTGGAATTTTAAGGAAATACATGGCAGGCACCTAGTAGCGAGTGGATATGGCGTATATGACCTAAAAAACAATGAAATGGATTTTTTGGTAGGACAACGCTGGGTACATGCGCTTGGCGAATTGGCTCAACATAAAAATGCCTTTTTGTTTGGCACGTATGCCGATGGACTTTTTGCTGCTATTCTAAAAGATGGAAATTGGACAAAACAAAAAGTAAAAGGCTTTGAAGAAGAGATTCGTTTTATTGAAGAAGATCAAGAAGGAAATGTTTGGATTAGTCATTACAATAAAGGCATTTTCAAATTAAAGCTTTCAGCGTCTTTAGATTCAGTGCTCAACCAAACGTTTTATAGCATCGAAGAAGGACTGCCTTCCAAGGAAAATAATCGAATCTTTAAGTTGGCGAATGGTGAATTAGTGGTTACAACGATTAACGGTTTTTACCAATACGACAAAGCTCAAGATCGTTTTATTTCTCATGCTGCTTTGAATGCTTCGCTGCCAGAAAATTTCTGTATCTATAATATTCATGAGTCCAACTCAGGTGATTTGTGGTTGTGGGCAGCGGAATTGAGTCCTGCCAAAGTGGAATTAGGTGCTGTACTTCGGAAACAGGGTGATGGTAGTTATTTATTAGAAAAAGATATATTTTACAAAATCAAAAAGGAGATTCGAGGTTTGGGGGTAGATATTGATGCGCCAATTTTGAGTTTGGAAAACGGCGGAGCCTTATTTGGTTATGGGAAGGAAATTATAAAATATGACCCTGTGGCTTCAAAAGAAAAGCAGGCAAAGGTAGAGACGCTGTTTAAGCGAATTAATTTTGGCGATTCAAGTTATGCCACTCAAACCAAGAAAATGGTGAATCTTCCGTACGAACGTAACGATTTTGAAGTTGAAGTTGCTTTACCATTCTATGAAGCCGCATCAGAAAATTTGTATCGCTTTAAGTTAAAGGGGTATAAAAAAGAGTGGAGTCCTTG
>JBMYQA010000393.1:0-4831 GCA_049600855.1 Flammeovirgaceae bacterium
TTTTTTACAAAGTGAGAATTGCTGCTGGCTTTCACCCCTATTGCGTTGCTTTCTCTTTGAATAGATTACTATTATTTGCGTTAAAAGCCTTATTTGGCTGCAAATCAATTCAGTTCTATCGCTAAACAAAAAAATCAAACAGTCTATTAGAGAAACCTTGTTAACAAGCTCAAATATTTTTCGAGTTCTCCAAAAAAATACCGAGTTTCGGTGATGTAATACGATGGTAAGGTATTGATATTTGCCCGTTTTCAATCCAGCCAAACTTTTTTAAGATTAATTCGCTAAGACTATGATAACTAGCAAAATATGGGAACGTTACCACTTAACTAAATTGGGGTGGGTCGCAGATTATACTTACAAGTACTTAATGGGCAAAAAGCCAGCGAAGTTGCTTACTAGGCAATATGGCTCAATGGAAGAAGTAGATTTTAATTATTTCAAAGATATTTGGACAGGAACGGATTTACTTGAATTAGAAATTTATTTGGCATTATATCCTCACCCTGATAAAAGCAATAACGATTTTTCGAACTATCATAAAGTTGACATCTTTTTGAATAACTAACTGAGTGAACACTCAACCAAATGTATAAGTGGCTGTCTTTTTGGAGACAGCCGCTTTCTTTTTACTCACCTGCTTATTAGAAAAGGTCAGCGATTACACTTACAACCGTATTCCAGCTAAATCCAGCTGCATCTAACGCATCTCTAGTGGCACTTTTACCAAACCCTGCTCTTTTTAGCGCTTTACCAGTAGCGGATGCTCCTTTGTCCCAAACATCATTTGATTTGAGTGTTTTGGCGATATCGTTTGCCCCAAACCCTGCGTTTTTGAGGTGTTTAGCCCCACTTTCTGACCAGGTGCCAAAATCCTTTTTTAAGGTTTCTCCTACACTCTTGGCACCAAAACCAGCACTTCTTAGGTAATCTGCTGCATCCTCTGCTGAAACACCCAACGTATCATGGTGTACCAATCTCTCGTGAATTAAATCCGTTTAAATCACACCAGATAGAGTTTTCTAGCCCTATCCCATTTTAAGAAGTTAATGTTAGACAACTTCTAAGTATGGTGATTCTTTTTAATGAGTGATCAGGATTTTTTTAGATAATTTCCCCATTTGATTGACGATGTGTACAATCCATAGGCCTGATTGAGCCACCTCAATGGTCTTTTTTAGCTCCGTTTGGTTATCGATTCGCTGTGTTAACCTTCCCATCAAGTCATAAATTAAGATTTCAGCTTGAGCCGATTGCAAATCCTTAAATTGAATATGAATTTGTTGATTTTTGGGATAAACGATGATCCCATGATCTGGTAAAGGATTTTCAAGAGCTGTCACTCGATTCGGGACAAATCTTAAGAAGAAACGATCCTCATAGGTACCTCCTGAAAGCTCAATGGTATAGTTATCCTTTTTCAAGTTAACCTCACTGCCTGTTAAAGCATCAAACAAGTAAATGTGCGTTTCTTCAGGGATATGGATAGACGAGCCAATCTGAAACGTGAATGCGTTGTTAGATTTTGCCTCAAGGCCCAATGGAACGACGAGCTCATCAGTTAATTCAGGAAGCCCTTGGATGATCCATTTTGGTCTATCTTGGACACAGGGTTGATTGTCTTGGCAAGCAGTTGGTGATAAGGAATAAAATGATAAGTATTCATTTCCAGATAATTTAATGCCATCATACTGATCTTTCCCCATCTTGCCATCATCGGTAAAGCCGAGCAAAATTTCATTACTTATTCCATTACTTGTTGTAACGTTTAGCCAGACACGCTGAGCCGTTTGCATCGTTCGTTGGAACGTATTGTTGGTGGCAATTCGCTGGCTATTGTTAAAGGTAATGTTGCCCGAAGCGCGTGTTTGCACAAAAAATCCTTGACAACTCGAAATGGTTGCAGAACTGGGTGCTATTCCACTTCCGCCAGCATTTACCGTTCCTAACGAATTCATGGTTGCATAATCTGCTGAGCTGACTCCGATATCGGTTCCACTTGAGCTCCAGAGATACACGACATTTTCTAAGACGCTGTTATTGTCTGACAGAAATTGAGTAACGTTCAAGCCAGAAGGGTATGGATTACCGATCAAATTCCAATTGGTGGTGGACACGCCTGCTGTTCCATCAAATGCTGGTGTAATGTTGATCGTTCCTGAGTTAAAGCCTGTATGATCGGAAAATGTACGAATGACTGTTGTCGCTGAGGGACTTAAACCTGTAGCCGTAAAGCCTTGTCCAGCTTGAAGTGTAGCATGCATGTCTGCGATTCCCCAACTTTGGCTGTTTGCATCAAAAGTATAGAAATCCTTACCCGTTGAGCTAAAAACCGTGTTAATACTTGTGTGTTGCACGGGAGACGACCAATAGTTGTAGCTGTATAGATAATCAGTACCCATCCGTTCTACGGCATATAATCCACTGCCTGAATTAGTAGGTGAAGCGGCAGTTTGAATAAATGAGGTAGTGTCTTTAACATAAATAGCTCCATCGTTGGAGAAGTTTCCTGCTAGGGTAATGGCGTTGTTGCCCCTAGCTGTTACGGTAGCACCTGTTTTAATAGCGAAATCATTCGTAGTGATGGCTCCTTCAGTATACGTATCATAATCACCATTGATGGCGGCATTCATCGAACTTGTAGGCGTACCATTATTCCATGATGAGCCATTCCAGAACGTAAAATTGCAGGCGCTGGCAATGGCATCACCACTAAAGGTCCAGTTGAAATTATCCGTGATGATTGCTCTGGCAGAAGCCCCATTACAATAGGTTAAACCATCGGCTCCTAAGGTCAGGTTGTTTGGTAAAGTTTGTGTAGACCAGCCCATGAGTGTGCTATCGTAATTAGCAGTTGACATGCCCGAATTGCTGAACATTTGAGATAGATTCGTCACAGTAGCTAGCTTCCAATTACCAAGATTCTGGTCAAAATCAACGGCATTCAAAAACATATTCCCCAAGTTATTCGCACTGGTGATTTCCCAACCCGAGATGTCTTGGTTAAAGCGTGGGGCATTCCAGAACATACCGAAGAAGGCAGTGCCGTTAGAGACATCCCAATTAGAAATGTCTTGATTATAACGAGAACCATTGAAGCAGAAGGCAAAGTTTTGGATGGTACTCACATCCCAATTACTAAAGTCTCCTACCAAATTGCCTGTGTTCTTGAACAGATTACTAAGACTGGTGACTTGAGAAAGTTCTGGCACATCTGTGGCGTTAACTTGAAGGCCGTTACATCCATTAAAAGCATGAGCCATACCTTCCCAACCAATACTTCCCCACTGCTCAATAGTCTTAATTTTCAGCCGATCGCCTCCTCCATTGAAGAAGATTGCTGGAAAATCCCTTGTGATTTTTACGGTGTAAGTTCCAGCAGAGGCATAGGTATGGGTAGCATCGCCTGTAATTCCTGCATCTGTCTGTCCATCGCCCCAATCAATGGTATAATTATAAGTGTAAGAAGAGTTGGTTGGAATGGTGATACTTTCATTGGTAGAAGTAGTCTCCCAAGTCGTCTCAAAAGCTACACCTGCACCATTACAGTTTTGGCCATCATCCCTAATATTCCAGCCAAAGGTATCGATGATGTATTGCCGTGCAGAAGCTGCATTGCAATAGCGGATTGCGTGCGATGATACTCCACTTGTAATGCAAAAAATTCCATTGGCATCAAAACGCAGTCCATTTTGCAAATTTTGCTTTGACCAAGCGAATAAGGTGCGATCATAATTTGCAACGGATAGCCTCGTACTATTAAGCATGTCTCTTACGTTACTAACGGCTTCCATATTAAAGCCTGCCAAGCTTTGATTAAACCTAGCCGCACATGAAAACATCCCTCGCATGTTCTGTACGTTGCTTGTATTCCACTTACCAATGTCTTGGTTAAATCTTATAGCCACTTCAAACATTCGAATCATATTTGTGACACGACTAGTATTCCATTCACTGATATCCTGATTAAATTCGCGCGCTGATGCAAACATTTCTTGCATATCCTGTACATTGCTCGTATTCCACTTACCAATGTCTTGGTTAAAAATACTGCTATTATCAAACATTCTACGCATACTTGTGACACGGCTTGTGTTCCATCCACCTATGTCTTGATTAAAGTTTGAAGTGACTGCAAACATCCGACTCATATTGATGACACGGCTCGTATTCCATCCACTGATATCCCCATTAAATTGAAGACAAGTAAAGAATAGGCTGCTCATATTCACTACATTACTGGTATTCCAATGTCCAATAGCTGAGTTTCGAAGTCCTGATCTAACCTCTACGAACATATTACTCATATCAGTTACCCTAAATAAGTCTGGCGCATCAGTGGCATTAATTTCCAAATTGTGCCGATAGGCAAACGCGTATTTCATGTCCAACCACTCATTATCTCCCCACTGCTCTACAGTTCTGAGAAGTCTACTATCTTCATTGCTTACAAAATTTCTAAAATAGATAGCGGGAAATAAACCATGTATTTTAACTGTATAATTGCCTGCTGTAGCATAGGTATGGGAAGCATTTCCTGTAAAACCTGCTTCAAGCGTACCATCTCCCCAATCTACGGTGTAGTTATAACTGTATTCAGCAGCATTAACAGGAATGGTAATCTCATAATTATCTGAAGGAGTCTGCCAAGTTGTAACAAAAGCATCATCCTCACAGAAATTCGCATCTCCGGTAAATGTCCAATTAGCATTGTCTATGATGGATTGTCTTGCTGTTCTCGAACTGCAATAAATCAGTCCGTCTGCCCCTAAATTCAGGTTATTGGGTAGCGTTTGTGTAGCCCAACCCATCAGCGTGCTGTCATAACTGG
>JBMYQA010000394.1:0-4824 GCA_049600855.1 Flammeovirgaceae bacterium
TTAAAGCCATAAAGGATTCTGCACTTTTTGATGATTCAACAACCGAAAAAATCTAATGATTTTCCCTATAACAAACCATTCGTGATAAACACTAGTATATTTAACCAATTGTATAAAGCTGAAATGGATTCTGTTTCAGCTTTTTAGTTTAAAAAAACGGCCTCCCATGCATCAGACACAAGAAACCGCTTTTTAAAGTTATACCGAAAGTCTAAAGGCGGAGTAATAAACGCTATTCACTTTTACGAGAACTACCTGAAAAGGGTTAGTGAAAAAGACTAAAATCTTAAAGCACCTTAAACTCGATGCGTCTGTTTTTTGCTCGACCTTCATCCGTATCATTGCTTGCAATGGGCTTGGATTCTCCGTAACCGTATGAAATCACATTGGCTTCCGGAACGCCTTTTTTCTTTAAAAAGCTTACTACTGAGTCGGCGCGTTTTAACGAAAGCTGTTGATTACTTTCATCACTACCGACATTATCGGTATGTGCCCCAATCTCAATCTTTGTTTCAGGGTTTTCTTTCATAAACTTCACGAGTTTATTCAGTTCCGTTTTAGATTTATCGGCTAAATCATATGAACCAAATTCAAAGAAAATATTATTCAGGGTCACTGTTTTTCCTTTTTCAATCGGATCTAAATAAATATCCAATTCAATTACTTGAGCTTCTGTTTTTTCTTTGTAATTAAAAGACAAACTTTTGAACAAATATCCTTCTTTATTCACGTAAAGTGCATATTCTGCTCCTGAGGCTAAGGTGATGAGGTAATCGCCATTCTTTAAATCAGAGTTTACGGAAGAAATTACTTTCTCCGAGGCCAAGTCAATTAAGTCAATCTTCGCTTCTAGCTTTTCCTTTGTTTTTGAATCGTAAACTACGCCTTGTACCACATCCGAGGCTTTTTCAATCTTCAATTCAATAGGAATATCGAATTCATTGATCACATCTTTTACTCGGATGTTATTTTCCATGATCCCATCGGAATAATACCCTTTCGTACCATCAGCGGTAATGAATAAAGCCACCTGATCGCCGTGATTATTGATGGGGAAACCCAAGTTCTTCGGTTTTGTCCAATAGCCTAACGAGTCTCGATCGGAGCGAAACAAATCAAGTCTTCCATAGCCGCCATGCCCATCCGAAGAGAAGAACAAGGTCAAATCATTTACGTGAATAAAAGGAGAAAACTCTTGCCCTGGCGTATTGAGTAATTGCATATTTCTTGGGCGTGTCCATTTATCCCGCGAATCCAATTCAGACACCCAAATGTCTCGCCCTCCCTTTCCTCCTGGCCTGTTCGATGAAAAATACAACTTTCGTCCGTCCGCTGAGATGGCTGGTTGCGACTCCCAATATTTGGTATTGATTGCAGAGCCCATATTTCTTGGCGGACTCCACACACCTCCTACTTTTTTACTGATAAACAAATCGCACGAGCCATAATTTTGCCTTTTTCGTTCTCCCCCTTCGCAAGAAGTAAAAATAATGGTTTTTCCATCCGCAGAAATGCTACAGGTTCCTTCATTATAAGGCGTATTCAATTCTTTGATAAATCGCGGAGCTGACCAAGAGCCATCTTCCAAACGTACACATTCGTAAATGTCCTCATTTTTATTGGCGTTTAATGCCGTAAACATCATGGTTTGTTGATCGGCCGTCAGTACAGGGAAAAATTGATGTTTGAATTTATTGACTGAATCATCGAGTGTTCTAGGATTAAAATCTACTGGATTTTTCATCCCTTCTAAGGCAAACTCACAGGTGGCGATGATATTTTTTGCCCGCTTGGTGTACCTGATGTATTTAGCAGGTGGGTTTAAGCTCAAGTATTTTTTTGCCAATGCTAACGCCCGTTCATATTTCCCTTCGGTGAGTTCAAAAGTCGAAATTTCGATGGTGGCAATATGCAAGTTTTTAGATGTCGGATTAGCCGCTAAAGCTTTTTCAAAATGCTCCCTAGATTTTTTCAACTCTCGCAATGTACCGTAATACATCCCAAGCCGTTGGTGCGCTTCTGCAAACTTTGGGTCAATAGTTAATGCTTTCTCTAATACCGAAATGGCCTTGTCAAAATCTCGGTCTAATTCATATTTTTTAGCATCGTCAAAAAACTTCAATGCTCTTTTATTCGTTGTGCTTAAGGTTTGGGCCAATGTACCAGAAACCGTAAACATCATCAATAGGATTAAGCATCCTAAGTATTTAGGTAATTGAGTAGTTGATAAATAAAATGACATAGCATAAAGGATTAATAAGACAAACCTTGCTGGTTGTAATAATTCAAGTACATGGTATAAACAAAAGATACTCCAAATTCCCGATTTACGGCGAATCTAGCGTAGATTTTTAACGTTTTGTTTGGATAACTTTTGTGAAATGGAATGGTTTGGATAAAGATTCGATCAGCACTTAAATCAGTTAGAGCATATTTTAATGTAGCAGTTCCATTTACAAAAAATCGTGGAGTTAGTAACATAAATGGGCTAACTCCACGATAACTCTCCGCTGTGTTTACACACTATCCTTTCCAGAAATATCCTTTTTCGCGTCCTTTTAACCCAAAGTAGAGAATGGGAATCCAGCCAAGAATGGGAATGTAATAGGCCACTAAAATGGGGTTATTTGCAATAGCCTTGAAGATACTAAACTTTGCAAAATCAATCTCTAGCTTTCCTTTTTTGCCTTGTGCTACCCATCTGCGCTGAAACTCTAAAAATATAGCGGGCCATCCCCATGGCAAATGATAGGGATAATATTTGAAGTTTGCTTTAATTTTGGACCATAACTCTCCCCAACGATACGGTTTTTGACCATATTGTTTTACTCCCTCTTCCAACTCCCGCTGCATTTCCTGCATCACGCGATCACGGCACATTTCCAAATCAGCTCTTGTCACTTCTTCAAAAGGTTTATCCAGCCATTTGTACGGACTCAAGCGTGTTCCGCGTACATAGGTTAATTTCGCGGGGAAGGCAAAATAAAACATCCAAGGGAATAGCAGTAACAGCGGTAGTATAAAAGTTATTGGCAGATAAGGTATTCCAATCATTTGAACCAAGCGATCAATGGGTTTAATGCTATAACTATAAGGGTTTAAATATTCTCCATTGATTGTATATACTGGGATAATATCCGTTTTATACTTCAAACTCATTCGAATCATCGAAGTAGAAAACTTTTGTAACTTATACTTATTGTTAAAGCCTTTTCCGATACCAGGAACCCCTTCAGGATAAATCAATACATCTGCTGGCGAATGCAGCATTAATGTCTCGAAGTTCAAGCTCGTAGCATCTAAAGAACTGCTCCTTTTCCACAAGTTCTTAATCATGTAAGGATTCATCAGATTGGATTGCGATAAGGCAGGAGCACTTAAAGGCCGAATTCCCTTATTTACATCAAAATCAACCAGCTGATGCATCCGAGCCCCAAAAATCATGGCATCCCAAGGGAAAGCCATACCCGAATGATTACCTGCATAAATGAGTGGTACGTCAGGATTATTGCGTTCTGGCAACTCATCAAAACCAATCAGCTCAGACCGAAAATAAGACTTATCGATAATTGCAGCGACATTTTTTACCAATTGAGAGGAAAACTCTGGCTCATAATCTTTCGTTAATGCAGGTATATTTTCTTCAATGGCGGCAGCTAACGCAGCACCTTCCAAACGACCTTTGGGTTTGATGGCAGTCATACAAATTCGTTTAATTTATTTAAAGCAAGCGTATTTTGTTCGTAAATACATCACATCATATCATTCGAATATACCGATTGCATATTAGCTAAGCAATACCCTTTTGGCATTTTAAAAGGAATTCCCCAATATCTTGACGATTCTTTAGATGATACACTTGTTGATGTGGTTTAAGGCGTGCTAAAGTGTTTAATATTTTGGGGCGTTTGTTTGTAGGATAGGTATAGATGTAGTGTAAAAATTCAAGATCAAGTTTTTCTTTGCAACCTTCAGTCATATCTGAGCGAGTCTGATTGAGGTTGGTTATCCACCTCATGATGACTCTCCGCAAACAAACCCACCTAGATAAATCTAAGAAAACAATGGTATCTGCTCTAGCTAAACGGATATCAAGGGTGCTGCCATAATTCCCATCCATAATCCACGTATCCTGCTTCACCGCTTCCGCTACTTTAGCTCGAAACTCTTCTTTAGAAGATTCTACCCAATTGGGCTTCCAATAGAGTTGATCGAGATGAATTAATGCTATTCCGAGTCTCTGCTGAACTTTTAAAGATAGCGTAGATTTCCCTGCTCCACATGACCCAATAATCATTACCCGCTTCATGAAGAAAAGATACTTATTCCGTTCCTTGATTTTGATTCATGTACTTGGCTTTCTTACTTCCTTTATACATGCTGTATTTCATAAATTTACAGTCTAATGCACCATTTTGCAAGGCTATTCTACGAGTTGGCCGAAGCCCTACGCGCTTTAACGCATTGATGTTGGAGCTAATGATCCAACAATCATAGCCATCAAACTCTTGTTTCAGGTGATCTCCAATCAGCTTATAGAAGTTTTCGATATCGGCAGGTTTCATTCGCTCTCCATAAGGAGGATTGATAATCACGACCCCCTCCCCTTGTGGTGCTTTTCGTTTGGTAAACGAACGCGTGCTAATTTTAATGTATTCGTCTACACCAGCACGCATGATATTTTCTAAAGCAATAGCTACTACGTTTTCAGAAAGGTCGGAGCCAATAATTTGGTAATCAAACTCTTGCTCTTGGGCAATCGCTTCTTCCCTCACTTTTTCCCATAATTCCGCATCGAAATCATGCCATTTCATAAAGCCAAAT
>JBMYQA010000395.1:0-4746 GCA_049600855.1 Flammeovirgaceae bacterium
TGGCTTTTGTATTTGGTTCAGGTTTATTTTTTGTAACCGTCATCAACGATACCCTATTCCATGCGGGCATCATAGAAACCACTGAATTGGTTCCTTTAGGAGCTTTTTGCTTTATCCTCTCTCAAGCTTACTTGCTTTCTTCTCGATTTTCAATTGCTTTCGTTAAAACAGAATCGTTAAGCAACGAACTTTCTAGCTTAAATAAATCACTCGAAGAACGCATTGAGCAACGAACCTTAGAGTTAAAGCGATCCAATCTGAACTTAATTGAACTTAATGGAAAAATTTCTACCCAAGCTGAACACTTGCAGGCCGCAAATAAAGAGATTGCCCTTGCGAATAAAAAGTTGACTTCTAGTATTGTCTATGCGCAACGCATTCAGGAAGCCTTGTTGATTGATTGGGAACTCATAAAAAAGCATTTTCCCAATTCTTTTGTGTTTTTCAAACCCAGAGATATTGTTAGTGGAGATTTTTATTGGTTTACCTACAAAGCTGGAAAAGCCATTTTTGCCATGCTCGATTGCACAGGTCATGGCGTGCCAGGCGCTTTCATGAGCATTATTGGGAATGAAACACTAAATGAAATCACCAAGCGCATTCCTACTCAAGATTGGGATTGTGCCCGAATTTTAACAGAGATGGACGCAGGCATCAAAAAAGCCTTGAAGCACGATCAAACGAATCGGCCTGATGGCATGGATATGGGAATTTGTATTTTAGATAAGACTCAGAAAAAGCTCCAATTTGCAGGAGCTAAAATCCCATTAGTATATATTCAGGATGGCGAAATGCATCGCATTAAAGGGAACAACCGCCCCATAGGTGGGCAAACATTCCAAAAAGTAAGTCCATTTATCAATCATGATATCGCAATCAACTCTTCCTTATTCTTCTATTTATATTCAGATGGTTTTCAAGATCAATTTGGTGGAGACAAGGGCATGAAGTTTATGGCGAAAAACTTTAGGAACCTCTTAAAAGAATTTCATAATGAATCGCCTGAAAAACAAAGCTTATTGTTGGAACAAGCTTTAGAAGAGTGGCAAGGCAATAATCCTCAAATTGATGATATTCTCATTATGGGTGTTGGAGTTCATCAGCAAGAGCTTTAAAACGTTCAAACTTTTTATTTTGGCTAAAACTGATCGGCTTTCACCCATATTTCGTTCCTTTCCCCTTGAATAGATCACCATTATTTGTCCCAACGGTGAACCGTTCAAAAGCGCCTTATATGGATGAAATTCAATTCACTGTTAGCACTAAACAAAAAACTCAAACAGCCGCTTAGATTCGATTTGTATCAGTTTCTTAACTTACCTCATTTTAAAGTGGTGAAGTAATGTTATATTGCAGCTTAGAAAAAACTAAACGAGCACTGAACATGAATCGCATTTTCTCTTTACTCACACTGTGGTGTGTGGTAATTTATTGGGCATGCCCTATAGCTGCCCAAATCGCTCCTGTTGATAGCCTCGAAAATGAAGTGGCTCAGGCCAGTGGAACCGCTAAGATTGATCTACTCAACCAACTCCTTAAAATGCACCTCTGCCGCGCAAACGAAAAAGCGCTGGTCTACCATCAACGTATTTTAGCCGAACCCAAACAGGAGCAATATGCAAAAGGCACGGTTATGCGATTAAAAAGCTATGGTACCTTGAAGTATTGCTCTGGCCAACTCGATAGTGCTATTCATTTTTATCATGAAGCATTGGCATTAGCCAACACCAATAATTTACAGGCGCTTGCAGGAGCCTTACATAATAATTTAGGATCTATGTACCGTTTTAAGGGTGATTTTGAAAAGGCAAAGTTTAATCTGAAAAAGTGCATCCAAGCAGGAAAAACGTTAAAAGATACCACCTTAATTATAGCGGCTACCAATGGACTTGGGCTCATCTACATGAATTTAGGAATATTAGATTCAGCCCTACAAACTTATCTCAGTGCAGAAAGAATCGCAACAGCACAAGGCTCGCAAACAAGTTTAGTAGATATCAAAACCAATATCACTAACATCTACTTGAAGCATCGCGAAGGCAATGTTTCCAAAGAATATATCCTTCAAACACTTCGTCTAGCTGAAAAAACGAATTATTTGCAAGGTCAAGTGCAAGCTTATCAGCATTTAGGTGCTTACGAATTTTATCATAAAAATTACGATGACTCTTTCGAATACCTAACTAAAGGGATTAAAATTAATGAGAAAGTAGGCAATGCTTATTTACAGGTTTACTTGCTTCAAGGCATCGGGAATATTCATTTCCAACGCAAAGCATATGAAAAAGCGATTGAAGTAAACAAACAAGGCATTGACATTGCCCTTGCGAGTAAAGTAGAACTTACCCTACCGTTATTATATGCAAATACTGCATCTAACTACGTGGAGCTCAAGCAATATCAAAATGCCATCATTTATGCCAATAAAACCATTGAAGTAATCGAGAAAACAGGTCAGCTCGAAAACGGGTACAATTGCTATTTGTATTTAGCAAAAGCGCATGAAGGCTTAGGGCAAATTGGCAAGGCTTATGAAGCCTTTAAAACCTATGAGCAGAAAAAAGCGGAATTTTTAGAAGAGGAAAAGTCCAAACAACTGGCTGAAATGGAAACTAAATACGAAACCGCTAAAAAAGAGAGTGAAAATGTAATTTTAAGCCAAAAAAATGAACTTCAAGCAATCGAAATTGCTCAAAAGAATCAATTACTCTTCCTCTCAGTCATTGCTTTCCTTTTAATAGGAGCTGCCGCTTATTTTTGGTTTCAACAACGAGCGGCCAAATCAAAAAGTAATATGGCTGAATTAGAGCAACGTTTTTTGCGTTCCCAACTGAATCCACACTTCATCTTCAATGCCTTATCTTCCATTCAACACTTTATGCTAAAAAATGAAGCTAAAAAAGCGGGATTTTATTTAGCTAAGTTTGGAAAACTGATGCGGCAAATCTTAGAAAATTCTCGACAAGAATTTATTCCTATTGAAGAGGAAGTAAAAATGTTAGAAAATTACATGGATCTTCAAAATGCTAAATCAAAACACCATTTTGATTATCATATCCAAGTTGATGAAGCGATTGATCCAGAAAGTTTTTCCATCCCACCTATGTTTACCCAGCCTTTTGTTGAGAACGCCATCGAACACGGTATTTCCGCTTTAGCCCACAAAGGAAAAATTAATGTTTCTTTCACTAAGGAAAAAGAGTTTATACGTATTCAGGTGAAGGATAATGGCCAAGGGATTTACCAAAACCAAGCAATTAATGTGTCTCACCCAAAAGAGCATCATTCATTAGCCACTACCATCATTAAAGAGCGAATTGATAGTTACAATAAAGCCCTTAAACAAAAAATTCAGTTGCTAATTGAAGAAATGAATAATGAGCATAATGAAGTGATTGGTACTCACGTTGAATTAAAAGTACCTTATCAATTAATCTAACCCTAGTCCATTTATTCTTCAATATGCGCACGATATTAATAGATAATGATGCATCGCTTAGAGAAACGCTAAGAATGATCTTAGAAATGTATGCACCTGAAATTGAGATACTTGGAGAAGCAGATGGAGTAAAATCTGGCTTAGTATGCATCAAAAAACATCAACCTGAGTTGATTTTATTAGATATCGAAATGAATGATGGTACAGGCTTTGATCTCTTATCGCTATGTGGAGAATCGAATTTTAAAACCATATTTGTAACGGGTCATGATGCTTATGCCATTAGAGCGTTTAAATACAGTGCCATCGATTACATACTCAAACCTGTTGAGCCAGATGACTTAATGCGGGCACTTGATAAAGCCAAACAGAAAACAAATCATCAATTTGAAGAAAGTATGAAGGTGAATGCCTTACTCCAAAATCATACGAACCCCAACCAAAAGCTTGTACTCTCCGATTCAGAAAATGTATACCTCATTGCGGTAAAAGACATCATCCGCTGTCAATCCGAAGCGAACTACACGCGTTTCTATTTAGCGGATCAACGGGAAATTCTCGTATCAAAAACCCTCAAAGAATACGTCCAACTTTTAGCAGGTACTTCCTTCTTTAGGGCACATCAATCACACCTGATTAACCTCAACTATTTTGATCGTTTCGAGAAAAAAGATGGCGGTATTGTCCACATGAAAGATGGCAGCACATTGCCCGTAGCTGTCAGAAGACGCGATTCATTACTCGAAGCATTAAAAGCCCAGTGAAGCAGGTGAAAATTGCTGCATCGTGCCAAACAAATAATAAGCTAATCTACACAAATAATCATTTAGCGGTTACGAATAATCAAAGCGTTTATGTTCTCAAAAAAAGTAGACTACTTTTAACATTGTGTAAAAACAATAACAACTACTCCAGACTAAACGAATGTATTATACTTAACTACCCTACTAATGAAAAAATCAGTCTTATTCACTACTACCAACGCTTCCAATAAAAATACTAAAAACAGGTTTACCAATCGCCTGCTCCTGTTCATTATTGCCATTAATGCACTAGCCATTATCATTGTCTCTCAAAGCCAAAATGATGGCACTCCCATACAAAACGAGCAAACAGTAAGCGGTGTTGTAGTGGTGCTTGGCATTGCGATTGTTGCATTTATCTTAGGCTACCTCATTACAGGTATCAAATCATCATCCACCTCTAAACCTGACTAGTACTTTGTAAACAAAGTTTTTTTGGATTTTATGTAGATTGAAGACGGCAGTCGCACTGTGCTCATCTTCGATCCTAATAATGTTGAGTTT
>JBMYQA010000396.1:0-4694 GCA_049600855.1 Flammeovirgaceae bacterium
AGAGCTTTTTCTTTGGTGGAGGATGCATCTTATTCTACTCACTTATCATTTTTGGTGGATTTAATGTATACACCATGTGGTTATTTGCAGCTATTCTAGGCTTCTTTTGTGCGTGTATCGGGTTTAATATCAGCCATGATGCCATTCATGGAGCGTATTCTTCAAAGCATTGGGTAAATAAGTTTATTGGAGTAATCACCTTTAATGTGCTCGGAGCTAATGACCACGTTTGGCGGATGACGCATAACTTGGTTCATCATACGTACACGAATATTCCAGGACATGACGAGGACATTGATGTGGCACCTGGTTTAGTTCGTTTATCGCCTGAGGAAGAGCTTAAGCCTCATATGAAATACCAGCATTTCTATGCCATGCCACTTTATGGTTTAGCTTCTATTTCTTGGGTTTTCCGTAAAGACTTCAAGAAATTCTTCCAAAAGCAAATTGGACAAACTGAGAATAAGCACAAGCCCATGGATTACTTTAACTTATTCTTTTTCAAAGCATTGAACTATACGCTTTTTATCATCATTCCACTGATTGTTTTAGACATTACTTGGTGGCAATTCATCATTGGTTTTGTAACCATGCACATGTTCTTTGGACTCACACTCGGTTTGGTTTTCCAATTGGCACACGTGGTTGAAGGTCCTGAGTTTCCTGAGCCGAATGAAGCTGGAAACATTGAGGAAGTGTGGGCGATTCACCAAATGCGCACTACCGCAAACTTTGCGATGAACAGTTGGTTGGCGAATTTCATTTGCGGTGGATTAAATATGCAAATTGAGCACCATTTATTCCCGCTGGTTTGTCATACGCACTACCGTCAGATCAGTAAAATTGTGAAAGCAACTGCTCATGAGTTTGGCGTACCGTATCATGAAAACAAGACCTTTTTAGGTGCTACCATGTCGCACATTAGAATGTTAAAGAAGTTTGGTCGTGAAGCTTTAGTGGAAAATCAGAATAAAAAATTAGAATTAGTAAATTAATTTTTGTTCAACTTTTGATGTTAGTATTTCTTAATATCAGAAGATGACCTATATTTGTAATAGGAAGTGTTGATTATCAATCACTAAACACTTCCTATTTCTTGTTGTATCATGTTTTATTAAAATTTTTAGACTTATTAAGAAGAGAAGGAATAATAGGCATTTTAATCGAAGAAAGCCTGTAGAGCCGTATCGAGTAAATGGAAGAATACGAGCTAGAGAAGTTCGGGTAATTGCTGAAGAAGGCCAGTTAGGCATCTTTACAGTTGATGAAGCTATTAAAATGGCTCAGGAGAAAGGTTTAGACTTAGTAGAAATTTCTCCTAGTGCAAAACCTCCTGTCTGCAAAATTATTGATTATTCCAAGTTCAAATACGAACAAAAAAAGAAGCAGAAGGAGATTAAAGCTAAATCTCAAAAGACAGTAGTAAAAGAAATTCGTTTTGGTCCTAATACCGATACACATGATCTTGAGTTTAAAACCAAACATGCGGAGAATTTCTTAAAAGAAGGAAATAAAGTAAAAGCTTACGTTCAATTCTTTGGTCGTTCGATTGTCTATAAAGATAGAGGACGCGATTTATTGGGCAAATTTGCCGAAAGTTTGAAGGAAATTGCGAAAGTAGAGCAACATCCTAAAATGGAAGGAAGAAGAATGATTATGATGCTCACTCCACTGAAGGACAAACCTCCAGGTAAATAAGCATACAGATACGGTACCAACGCCTTAACAAGTTAAGGCGTTTTTTTATGTGTAATTCCGTAAGTTGCTTGTCCAAAAAAATCATTTGGAAATTTTTCCATTTCCTCAAACCCCAATTCAATGTCTCGCCCGCTTTCAGGAATGTATGCCGTTCTAAAAAGGTAATCCCAAATACTCAAGGTAAGCCCAAAGTTCACTCCATAAGCGTGCTTTTCAGGCAAAGTCTTGGCATGATGCCAAATGTGCATTTGCGGATTGTTGAAGAGGTATTTTAATGGCCCTAAGGGAACATGAATGTTAGCATGATTAAAATGCCCCGCGGTTAAAGTAAAAATATGAATGATGAAGAAATCATTTAGGCCAATTCCGATAAGGGCTAAAGGCACATATTCTAAACTCCGATACACTACATTTTCCATCCAATGATAACGCAGATGTGCCGCAAATCCCATTTGTTCAACAGAGTGATGCACTTTGTGAAATTGCCAAAGCCAAGGCACACGATGTAACAGCCGATGAACCCACCACTGCACAAAGTCTCGTACTACAAAACCAATTAAGAGATGCGCCCAAATGGGCATTTCGGCAACTTTTATGGCCACAAGGTTATGAATACCAACTGCTGCTAATAAATCATGGAAGGCGAGAACCACTACTTCGGAGGCCGCATTAAAAATAATGAGTGAAAACAGGAAGAAGTTGAAAAACATATACCCAACATCCAACCAAAAATCTTTTCTGAATGTGGCTTGCTTCGTCCTCCACGGCTTAACCATTTCTAAAGCGAAAAAAAGTAAGGAGACTACAATAAGCCAATAGAAGTAATTTTTCCACCATTCGTCTCCAGAAAAAGTAATTTCTGACCAAAGGTAACTGAGGTAATTGCGATATCCTTCTAAAAAAGCTTGCCAATATTCCATGCTTCATGCTAAAATCTGAGAGTAATTCATTTTGTTTCCTTTAACAATACGTTGAAACAGAATGTTCTTCATGAAAATTAAAGAATAAAATGGAATAATAAACCAGAAGTGTATAAAAACAAAAAGAACCCACTTTTAACAAAAGCGAGTTCTCCAACTTTAACAATTAAACCAAATAATCCTTGAATATCTATATCAAAAACTAACCTATCGTTTCTGTTTTGTCTTAGATTTCTTTAGTAAAAGTAAGCATTTAAACAGTACCTGATTCCGATCTTCGATAAACAGGTAGATATTTTCGATAAACGTGATTTATTTTCGATAAACATTTTAGAATCACAATTTGACTTTGGCTACAAAGCTCATAAATCCAACTTTCAATTGGAATAATCCTATTTTTACACACACAAACTTTAGGACAAATGACCCAATGCAACACCAATTTGCGAGGGCAACCAACTACACCTTTAAAAACCAATTGATTTCCTTGCCCAACCTTGTTTCTCCAATTCCTCAGCTGAGTCTAAAACTTTCGTTTTAAGTTCTTCTTTGAATTTAGCGAGACTTTCACCTACCGTTTTGTCAAATGCTCCAATAAATTGTGCGGCAAGTATTCCAGCATTTTTTGCTCCATTTAAAGCAACAGTTGCTACAGGTACGCCACCAGGCATTTGCAAAATAGATAATACAGAGTCCCAGCCATCCATAGAGTTGCGAGATTTCACAGGAACGCCAATTACGGGCAAGGTAGTGAGCGAAGCGACCATCCCTGGTAAATGTGCTGCACCACCAGCTCCTGCAATGATGACCTTCAGTCCTTTCTCTTTTGCCCCTTTCGCATAATCATACATCCGATCGGGAGTGCGGTGGGCAGAAACAACGGTCAACTCAAAAGGAACGCCTAACTCTTCTAATACTTTAGCGGCCTCAGACATGACTGATAGGTCCGACTTACTACCCATTATGATTCCTACTTGTGCCTTACTCATTTTAATTCTTCTTTTAGATTAATAAACTCATAAACTTCACTTCATCCAAATCACCACTTTCAAGTAGCGAAGCTAAATGGTATTTCCTTTTTTGGAAAGTGCTTTTCTAAAGTTTCAACGAGAAGTATAAACTTTAGAGAAGGTGAGCGATTTATCGAACTGTATATAAAAAAAGAGGAGCGCATTGCTCCTCTTCCATTTCACCTCCATTAGTTCATTACATTCCCAAGGTTAATCCTACATTAGCCAAGGCAACTCCATAACCTACTTCGGCAAATACACCAATATTGTCAGAAAACATGTAGTTCATTCCTAAATTCACAGAATAATTAATGGAAGAGACTTGTCCGCCAACAGTTCCGAGGCCATTTAGTTCATTTTCACCGGAAAAGCCTAACTCCACACCTGCAATGTTATAACCAATCATTCCCGAAACATAAGGGTCAAACTTCGTTTTCTTACCTCCATTAAAATGGTAACTGCTTCGCACACCAATAATGATAAATTCCTGCTCCCAGCCAAACTCTACTGCATTTCCGCCTACTTCTTCATCGTGGCTAGTTAACCAAGCTACTTCTTGGTGTGAATAGCCTACATAAAGACCACCCGAAAACTTTTCGCTAAAGCCATACTCTGCGCTAATGTGAACAGGAAGAGTTTCCCTTTTTTTGATATCGCCAAATCCTTCTAGCGCTTTGGTATTAGCAGACAATAAAGAAGGGGCTCCAACGCCTACATGTACTCTAAAACTTCCTTGGTCGTGGGCACGCTGCCACTGACTATGAAAACGCTTATAACTGCTCTTGTGATACTTCTGTGCCATCACAGCATTGCCCATACCCATCAATAAAAGTCCGAATAAAAGTGTTAAAATGGTTCGTTTCATTTTAGTTGTGTTTTTGTAATTTGAATTGTTGAATCATTGCTGCGTGTGATTTTTAATAATTTTTGCAGCATTCATAGTATAGTGTAAAAGGGAAGGGAGAGGTAAACAGTTTTGTGGATATTTTTTCGATTTTTCCTCTAATTAAATACACTGTCCGTTAAGTTTTTTTGGATTTTATGCTGATTGAAGACGGCAGTCGCA
>JBMYQA010000397.1:0-4693 GCA_049600855.1 Flammeovirgaceae bacterium
AGAGGGCATACTTAGCCGCATGATTCACAGCGATAATAGTTTAGAAGATGTGGGCTTGGTTATTTTTGATGAGTTTCATGAACGCAGCATACATGCAGATGTAGCAATGGCCTTTTGTCGGGAAGTTCAACAAGTTTTACGTGACGACTTACGCATCTTGGTCATGTCTGCTACACTAGATATGGATAGCCTGAGTGACTTATTACAAGCTCCTATCCTTGAAAGTAAAGGCAAGCAATTCCCTGTTGATATTTTCTACACAGCCGAAAAGCAAGACATCCGCATGTTACCTGAAATGGTTGCCCAAATGGTAATGAAAGCGGCCAAAGAAAATGAAGGCGATATATTAGTATTCTTACCAGGACAAGGAGAAATACTACGTTGCGAAGGAATATTAAGACGATCACTGAAAGATTTTGCCATTCACCCACTTTATGGACAACTTCCACACCATAAACAGCGCGCGGCAATTTTACCCAATAAGCAAGGCAAGCGTAAAGTCGTACTAGCCACTTCCATTGCCGAAACCAGTTTAACCATTGAAGGCATCAAAGTCGTGATTGATTCAGGATTTGCGCGTACCTCGAAGTTCGATCTCAAATCAGGACTGTCGCGGTTAGAAACGATCCAAGTAACAAAAGATTCTGCCGATCAACGAGCAGGAAGGGCAGGAAGGTTGAGTGCGGGCACCTGCTATCGCATGTGGTCACAAGCCACGCAACACCGCATGACAGATCATCGTGTACCCGAAATCTTAGAAGCGGATTTGGCTTCACTTGTTTTAGATATGGCACAGTGGGGAAATGTAAATATTCAAGAGCTTGCTTGGTTAAGCCCCCCTCCTACTTCGGCTGTTGCACAGGCTACTGAAATTTTGGAGCAATTAGAAGCCTTAGAAGCAGATGCAATTACTGCACACGGCAAACGGTTACACCAATTACCTTGTCACCCGCGGCTTGCCCATATGATGGTTAAAGCAGAAGAAGATGATTTATTAGCCTTAGCAACTGATTTGGCTGCCTTACTCGAAGAACGTGATCCATTACCCAAAGACGCTGGTATTGATATCAATTTACGTATTGAAGCACTCCGAAAACATCGAGCCGAAAAACGCGATAATCGGAAAATGGCACGGATTGAGAAAGTGGCAGCTTCTTATAGAAAACTCTTTCAGATTGATGAAGATAATGGCCTAGTCGATCCTTATGAAACGGGGGTTTTACTTGCCCATGCTTATCCTGAACGCATTGCGTTTTCTCGCCCAGGTAACAATGCCCAATTCCAACTGTCTAATGGCAAATATGCAGCCGCCTCTCACCGCGATGACTTAGCACATGAACCGTGGTTAGCAGTAGCACATGTAGATGCACGGGATGGTATTGGTAAGATATTTTTAGCGTCTCCCCTCAATCCGCGCGATTTAGCACGCTTAGTAAAAGAAGAAGAAATCATTACTTGGGATACCCGTAAAGGCGGGTTAATTGCCAGCTTAGAATTGCGTATTGGAACCATCGTGTTAAAATCTACTCCACTACCCACTCCAGACGAGTCTAAACTCACGGAGGCCATTTCCGCAGCAGTAAAAAAGGAAGGGATGCGTCTACTCGATTTTAATCCAGCAGTAGAACAGTGGCAAAATAGGGTACTCAGCCTCAAAAAATGGCGTAAACATGAGAAGTGGCCTGATGTATCGACAGCTCATTTGCTCGCTACAAATGCTACATGGCTCACTCCATACCTACAGGGCATTAAAAAACCTGAAGACCTAAAAAAGCTTGATCTCGTTCAAATTCTTCAACACTCGTTAAGTTGGGAACAACAAGAAGCCTTGGACAAACATGCTCCACTTAAATTACCAGTTCCTAGCGGTTCTAAAATTACATTAAACTATCGTTCAAATGGAGAAGCACCAGTGCTTGCTGTTCGCATTCAAGAGTTATTTGGTTTAGCAGATACCCCAAGCATCAATGAGGGAAAAATCACTGTACTGCTGCATTTACTCTCTCCAGGATTTAAACCTGTACAAGTCACTACAGATCTCCGAAGTTTTTGGGACAATACCTACTATGAAGTGCGCAAAGAACTAAAGCGCAGGTATCCCAAACACGCTTGGCCTGATGATCCTTGGACGGAGGAAGCGGTAAGAGGGGTGAAACGACGGAAAAAACTTAATTAAAAATATACTCAGTTGATCACGGTGGCTATTTCATCTAGCGGGAGGACTTTTGATGCCGCACCAATTTCAATGGCTTCTTTAGGCATGCCAAATACTACCGATGAAGCCTCATCTTGTGCTACGGTAAATGCTCCTGCTTTTCGTAAAGCCAACATGCCTTGCGCACCATCTTTCCCCATTCCTGTTAATAAAATGGCACGCACCAAATTACCTTCCAACTGAGCCGCTGACTCAAATAGCACATCCACACTAGGCTTGTGCCGATTGACTAATGGGCCATTTGTCAAATGCACCACATACACTCCATTGTGCTTTCGAAGGTGCATATGTCGATTTCCTGGGGCAATGAGCGCACATCCTGTGGTGAGTTCTTCTCCATGAACGGCCTCGCGCACTTCAATTTTACAGACCTCATTCAGTCGGTCGGCAAAGGGCTTGGTAAAGTTTTCAGGCATGTGTTGGACAATCGCTATAGGCGGGCAATTTTGATCTAGCTTGGCTAAAATTTGTTTGATGGCTTCTGTGCCTCCTGAGGAAGCGCCTATCACCACAACCCCATCTGCATGAGGAGGTATGCTAGCTGCTTTTGCAGTTGACTTCGAACAGCTTTTTACGACTTCACGCTGTCTTTTGCTTTTGGAGATTACCGATAACTTTGACTGAGCAGCAGCAGCTATTGAATCAATCAGTCTAATCCGATATTCATGATCTTTATGCTGTACTGCTTGCAAATTTGGTTTTTGAATCACACTCACAGCACCCAATTCTAAGGCTTTTAATACCGTCTTTTTATTATTTTCTGATAAGCTAGATACAATAACTACAGGAATCGGCTTCTGACTCATTAATACTTTCAGGAAGGTGAGCCCATTCATCTTGGGCATTTCTAAATCGAGGGTAATCACGTCAGGTACTACTTGCTTAATAATTTGTGCAGCAAGATAGGGATCAGCAGCCGCTCCCAGCACTTCAAACATCGGATGACTATCTAGTAAATCTTTTAAAAATTTACGAGCAAGTGGAGAGTCATCAATGACTAATATTTTAATTTTCTTTATAGCCACAAAATTTCTTAAATATATTTTACTAAAACTTCACCTGTTTGCGTATTAAAATTAATTTTTCGACCGCGTTCGCCCAATACACTTTTTGCAACGACTTGAATACTATATTTCTCCAGCAGCTTTAAAGCCAACGCTACATTTCTTGCGCCCATATTGAGACTTGATCCTGACTGATTCGCCCCTCCAAATACTTTTGCAATGATTGTTTTGCGTTTACTTCCCAAAGCTTGCATTTTGAGCAGGGTTTGCTGAATGGCAAAATCACCAAACTTCGGACTTGGTTCTTCATGTTCCACAATATTGGGCAACAAAAAATGAGTCATCCCTCCTACTTGTCTTACCGAATCGTAAAAACACACGGATACACAAGATCCCAAAATTGTAGTCAGCAAGTATGGTTCATCTGTTACCATAAGTGTTGAAGGCATTAAAAAATACTTTTTCATCTATTTCAAGCGACCTCTATTGTCAAACTTTTTGATAAGCAGCATGAGCAATAGCTGTTAAAGGCACATCAAAACCAATCACTGTTTCAGCATGCCCTACAAATAAATAACCGTCTTTTTTTAGTTTTGAACAAAGCTTTCTAATCACCTGCTCTTGCGTTTTCCGATCAAAATAAATCAGCACATTTCTACAAAAAATAATGTCAAAAGCTTCGTTAATCTCGTCAAAAGTACCCATTAGATTTAACCTCTTGAAGATCACTTTCGAACGCAATTCTTTGACAACTCTAACCGTATCATTTACAGGATTCTTACTCTTGAGTAAATACTTTTTCTTGAGGTATCGAGGAATATTTTCTACCCGTTTTCCAGTATAAACTGCTCGAATTCCTTGGTTTAACATCTGATAAGAGATGTCAGTCGCCAAAATTGAATACGGTACATCCAAGCCATTGTTATCCAGATACTCTTGCGTACTCATGGCAATGGAATACACTTCCTCACCACTTGAAGCAGCAGCTGACCAAATACGAATGGGCTTTTGTGATTTTGTGGTTAAGGTAGGAAAAACGATGTCTTTTAATAACGAAAAATGCATGTTTTCACGAAAAAACTCCGTTTTATTCGTTGAAACTGCATCAATCATCTGGATTACTTCAATATTATCCCCTTTTTTTAAAACGACATCGACATATTCTTGAAACGAACGAATATTGAGTGCTTTTAAACGCTTTTGCAACCTACTCTCCAGTAAGGTTTTTTTCTTTTCCGTTAACTGAATTCCGTAATTTTTTTGAATAAATTGACTTAATGCCTCAAAGTCTGATTGGGATATTGGAAATTCATTTCGAATACTATTCGCTTTCTTAGGATGATTAGAACCTTTCATACTCATTATCTAATTCATCATTTATATCATAACTATGTTTACCACCACTATTGTAGGTGATATTATTGTAGGTGATATTATTGTAACTAATTTTATTGTTGGTAATTTTGTAGGTGAT
>JBMYQA010000398.1:0-4670 GCA_049600855.1 Flammeovirgaceae bacterium
CCCATCATCTTGATCGGTACTGGAAAATACGCCTACTGTTGTTCCTGTCCCTTGATTTTCGAATACAGAATCTGCAGATAAGCTGATTGCAGTGGGTGCATCATTCACATCATTAATTTGGATGGTAAAGGTATCCATCACGACTCCGCCTCGTGAGTCGTCAGCTTGTACGCGAATCTTAAAACTGGCTTGCGTTTCAAAGTCAAAGCTACTGTTACTTTGTAGTTCATTATTGATGATGGAAAATTGATCATTATGATCATCTCCAATTCCAGAAACTAAGGTGAAGTTGTGGTTATCTAAATCGTCTTCATCATCCACATCGAATGTGCCAATGGCAAAACCTGTTGCTTGATTTTCGTCAATGGTAGTTGCTGACAAGCTGAGATTGGTTGGAGCGTCATTCAGGTCGTTAATGCTGATGGTAAAAGTGGATGCTAGCGTACTGCCATTGCCATCAGCAGCTTGAATTCTGATTTGGTAGGTGGCTCGACTTTCAAAATCAAAATTATTTTGGGCAAAAAGGGAATCTTCTTGAATGTAAAAAAGGGAATTATCCGTATCCCCCGAACCTGCAACTAATGCATACGTTAAGCTTTGTCCATCATCTTGATCTGTCGCTGAAATTATCCCTATAAAAGCATTGGCTCCACTGTTTTCATCTACGGTGCTTGAATTTAACGCAAGATTGGTGGGCGCATCGTTCTGATCAATGATACGAATGATATGCGTTTCGACTACCACAGCGCCCGCTTGATCTTTGGCTTCAAGGATTAAGCTATAACTGGCATTTTCTTCAAAATTGAAAGCTTGATTGGTTTTGAGCACCCTGCTTTCAATGACAAAGGCAGTTTGCCCTGAGCCGCCAACGATGGTGAAGCTATGGCTATCAGCTACATCTTGATCAGCAGCCGATAAATTACTGACAATGCTAAAGCTGGGTTGATTCTCGAAAACAGAATCAGAGCTGAGGATGATGGCTGTTGGCGCATCATTATCATCTTGAATGTGAATGGTAAAAGCTTGCTCATACGTTCCGCCATGTTGGTCATCTACTTGTAAGCGAATCGCGAAGGTATCTTGCGTTTCGAAATCGAAAATGGTATCCGTAATGAGTTCATCACCTGAGATACTAAATAGGTCATTATGTTCATCACCCGTACCTGCTACGAGTGCAAAAACATGGTTATCTGCGTCATCTTGATCTGCTACTAAAATAACGCCCACACTAGAGGAAATGGGTAAATTTTCATTGACAACTGCTGGGGTGAGGGAAAGACTAGTGGGTGCATCATTCTGATCGTTAATGGAGATTTCAAATTGCGCTTCTACTTGCCCTCCTCTCCCATCATCTACTTGAACGCGAATGGTATACAGCGATTTTTTCTCAAAATCAAAACGTTCTGCTGATTTTAGCGCTGCTCCATCTATGAAGAACGCGCTATTATCTTCATCTCCTTCTCCACTAACCAGTGTATAGGTTAGTGCATCCAAATCTTCGTCTGTTGCCGAGAAGGAACCAATGGTCGTGCTATCCTTGAGGTTTTCATCAATGGTCAAACTACTGAGCTCCAACGTGTGTGGAACATCGTTTGAGTCGGTAATAGCTATGGTGAGCGTTTTATCAACTGAAGTGCCTGCCCCATCGGTGGATCGCACATAAATGGTATAACTGTCTTTTTCTTCCCGATTAAAGACTTCAAAAGACACTAATTGATTTCCTGATATGGTAAAACTCGCATTGTCATTGGTAATACTTGGATCAAAAAACGTGTAGGTATGTGTATCAAAGGTATCTTGATCAAAGGTAGTAAAGTCCCCTACTACTGTTCCCACTTCACTATTTTCGGTAAGCTCTGTTGAGGAAAGTTGCAGCGAATCAGGCGTGTCGTTTACATCTACAATGGATATGGTAAAAGTTTGCAACACACTAGCATCATCCTGATCTCTGGATTGGATTTGGATGCTGTAACTATGTTGTACTTCATAGTTATAGGAAGACTTTGCTTTTAGGTTGCTTCCATCTAAGTCAAAGGCATCGTTGTCAGCACCATTTCCACCAAATGTAGAAAAGGTGTAGGTGTGAGAATCATTTCCATCCTCATCTGTAGTGCTTAGCGATCCAATTAATGCGGTGTTGCTTTCATTTTCATTAATAGAAGTATTGGATAACTGTATAGCAGTAGGGCCATCATTACCATCTGTAATACTAATTTCAAAGCTTTGCTCATACGTTCCACCTTGAGAATCGGTCACTTTCACTCGAATGGTGTAATTATCCTTACTTTCGAAATTGAAACTGCTATTGCTTTGTAATTCATCTCCATCAATAGCAAAGACCGCATTGTCATCATCTCCATCTCCACTCACAAAAGCATAGGTATGCGTATCGGTCGCATTGTTGTCGGTAGTGGAGAAGGTGCCAACTGGCGTTCCAAGTGATTGGTTTTCGGCAATGCTCGAATTGCTTAAATTCATTGCTGTTGGGAAATGATTAGCCGTTACAAAAATGGGATCACTGGTAGAGCCTACCACGCCATCAATGACGAAATCGATGGGAGCATTAATCGCCATATATTCAATATCTTCACTATGATCGTAGTATTGGAAAGTGATATCTTCGCCCGATACATCGCCATACACTTGCAAAAATACCATGTACTGATTGGCAGAAGCTACAAAAACATCTGGACTGCCCACTCCCCGCACCTCTCCATTGACAAAAGCAGCCAATAAATCGTTACTATCGTCAGAAGGCGTGCCTTGAATATCAATCAAAGCGGTGATGGTCATTGAAAACTCATAATCTTCAGGCGTAACCGACCAAGTGGGTACAGCAGCTTTTAGAAGATGAGCATTCAGGCAAATGAACACAGCTATCCCAAAGGCAGCTCGTGCTAATTTCCAAGTGATGTGATTATTAAACAGAATCATTATTCTCAAGATTTGAGCTTATTTCAAGATCATTAAACGATGCATAAAGGTTTCCCCATTAAGGGTAGCTCGAACGTAATACACGCCTGAAGTTACTTGCTGCGTATCCCATTCAAATTCATGGATACCTGCTGAAAGTGCATTTGCTGGAATAATCGCAACTTGTTTTCCTACTGCATCAATGATTTCGACCTTAACTTCAGCCTTTTCCATCAATTGGAGGCGTAAAGTAGCTTGATCATGAACTGGGTTAGGGAATACTTCAAAAGCATTTTCATGGATGATGGTTTGGTTAAGGTGCAACTTTAACGGAGCATCTAATTCGCCCTGTACATCATTGATTTTGAAGTCAAGCGTTTCTTGTATATCGCTGAGCACTTCTCCGGTATCATCAGTCAACTTAAACTCAAATCTGGTGTTTGGTTCATTGGTATAGAGCACTAAAAAGTAATCGTACTGATTGGTGATTGGATTGTGCTTGGGTCGTGCAATACCTTGAACGTTACCATCTGCCAGCGCCAATAACCGCGTATTGGGTTTTACATTGGTGTGTGGATAATTGACCAATTGCGTAATGGCAGTCATTTGATAACGGTAGGCGTGTGGATCAAGCTTGATGTTGCCTAACTCGAAATGGGTGAGGTCATTACTGCTAGTCATTGTTCGACCATTAATGGCACTGGATTCTGGGTAAACCAATGTTCCTGCATTTTGGGCATTGAGCATGTAACCTTCGCCAGGAATGAGGAAATCGAGATTTCCAATCCACCCGAAATTCGCATCGTAAACCGCCAATAAATATTGCGACTTTATGATATCTCCATCAGTTGCGTTAAAACCTGATAAGGCTTCATTGACCGCTAAGTTCTGATTAGAGACAAATCCAATCCAGTTCCAACCTCGTTTGATGGTGATGGGTGTCATGGCAGGAACAGCTGGCGTGCCTTCATACACAATGGTTCCCGCATTTCCCATATGGAGGCGATACATTTGCTCGTTTTGCAAACCTCCATTGTTGGTGATTGTGCCCAACCACGTACCGTCAGCAGCACTGTACTGATCGAAATGCAAACGTCCTTTAATCAAATCGCCATCTTGCGGACTTAACTCACTCAAAATGAGATTAACATCTGATAGATCTGGGGTACTTAAGTTGAAGGATACCCATTTCCACCCAGAAGGAATTTCCAATTTCTCTTCAATTTCGCTGCCTGTTTCTAAGACTTGAGGATTTGCGGGTTGACCAAAGTTGGCATTTGAACTGAACGTGTAGGTTGGAGTAATGTCTGTAAAGACTTGCCCTTTACTATCGTCCCAAACTTTGATATCCAACACTTCTCCAGATTGACTATTGCTGTAGATCGTTAAGAAGGCTTGATAATTATCGTAAGCAGGTACATATTCCAAATTGATCCGTCCTCTTGCTTCTCCATTTACAAACACTACGACTACATCATTCGGATCGTTAGAAATGCGTCCATCAATTTTCACTTGGGCAATGATGTTCATGGAGAATTGGAATTGAGTAGGATCAACTTCCCAAGCGTCAGGCAATGGTTCAAATACGCGCAAACTCAAGGTGAGTTTCTCATCGAAACCAAAATCAGAACTGAGGAATAAGTCTTCTTGATAGTTGCCCGTATTCAGTCCTTCGTTTACGGTAAAGGTAATGGTTTGCGTTGCTTGAGGATCCAGTGTGTCTGATTGTGGACTTGCCGTTAGCCAAAGTGGTAAAT
>JBMYQA010000399.1:0-4654 GCA_049600855.1 Flammeovirgaceae bacterium
TTTGTTCCAGCGGCAATAGATTGAATAAATCGGCACCTGCAATCTCTCTCCATTTGCTGATTCTGATTTTAGTGTGATCAAAGTTTGGAGGTAATAAACCCTTCTTAAACACAATGGAAAAATGAAAACTCTCCCCCTTATCCATCTTAATGACGTGACTCAAGCTTGTATTTCGAATCCGCAAGCGTAAGGCTTGAATAAAGTCTGGACTTTTGGAAATGTATAATTCATTTTTCCCTTCTTGGTTGTATAGGTCAAATGCCAATATGCCTACATGACTCATAATTTCAAGGGTTTAAGATTCATTTTGAAGAACAATCCAGCCTTCTCTAATGGCGAGCTGTTCAAAAGTTGGCTCTACAGAAGGCGTTACGATTCCATCAAAATACGTATTTAAAATGTTGTCTATTTTTTCTTTATCAAACTCAACCAGAGGCTTACGCGAATTCACATCAAAATTGATGTAAGCCCGATTGTCATAAGCGTGTGATTCTGAACTTCTGACTAGCCAATGGCAATCAATTAAGTATTTCCACAAGCGATTCGTTTTGTCTTTCACATAGTTGGTGTACTTTAAATCAAAGTGTATTTGCTCAATCACCGCCGTTTTATCGAAATCGCTTAATATACTTTCAATCGCACTTTGCTCTTGTACATAGCTGATGGGTAATGGTTTTTGATGTTCTATTTCGGTTAATTTCGCACTTAATTGCTTATCGTCAATAGGAGTTAGCCAATTGGCTTCAATTAATACATTCCATAACTTTTCCTGACTCACGCGCTCTAGCTCCCAATACACTTGCTCTAACTTTTCTCGACTGATATTAGGGCGCGCAGGAATTTGGATTAGTCGATCTTCGTCTTTGTTGAGTTCAAGCCAACTCCAAGTATGATCGGAAGTCGCTTTAGGTAATGGAATTTGCAGTTGATTAAATGGGGTAATCATGGGCGCAACCAAAAACTCTTGACTGAGTCGATTCATCACCTCTTTGTAATACATCGCAGGTATTGTAATGCTTTTCACCGGCAAAACACCTGCTGACACATTTAGCTGTGCTCTCGGATCAAATAACAGCACAATGGTTTGTGCTTCATCGGCTAAACTTTGTTCTATGATAAATCCATCTCTCCCTTTAAATAGATTTTGCTCTTTCAACTCCGTTTTGCCCACCACTGCCTGACGTTCAAATACGGATGGTTTGGGCTTGCCCTCTAAGGGCATGTAGAAGGTATCTGTCAAATTAATGGTATCAGGTTTTAAATCAGGGGGAAATTGATAAGCCAGTTTTTGAGATGTTTTGTCAATGGAACGATACCAAAAGCCAATCACACCATCATTCATTTGATCGTAATCCCCAATTCTAAGTGGAATTTTTACCTGTTCAAATCCATAAGTTTCCCGTTTATCGTGAGGATTATTTCGGTATAAATCCTTTTTAAAAAAATCCCAATCTTGATTAATGGCATAATCTCCCATCAATTCCAGATTTACAGAAAAGCGAACAATAGCCAACGGCCTTCCAGTTAGCCAAACCAATTCATTGTGTAAACTATTACCCTCCGGTTCGATGTAGTCTAATGACGACTGCATTTTGTCCATGAACCGCCGATACATCCTAACTAATGCAGCTTTTGGCTCCCTAGCTTTTGGATTTTTTCGTTTGATTTCTACAAACTTAGAGTCATCAATAAAATAGTTGATAAAGTTTCTCAAATGTTCATCCTCTACTGAAGATAAATAGAAATACTGCTCTCCAGCCTTGGGGAGTAATGCCACTTCCAGACTCCTATTTGCTTCCGTAGTTTTGACTTTCTTTAAGCCAATATTGCCCAAGAGCTCACCCGCTCGGTCAAAAATGGCTACGGATTTATCTAAAAAGTTGGGCATCGCCCAGCCCGCAATTGGATTCGCCGAAAAATCTTCCTCATCTGTTTTACTAGGCAGCCAGTTTAAGTTGATTCTCGCTGATTGGGTAAATCGCGGTGGTAAATACGCCATTTGTGCTTTCAAGTGTTCAAAATGTTTTGGCAACGTCACATTTGATGGCATCGCTAGCGTCTGTGCTTTTATGAGTTGATCATGCTCTTCGCGCTGATAGATATCTTGATAAAAACCAAACGAATCAATCAACCTGAGGCGATGTATAACAAATCCTCCTGCACGAATTGGGTTAAAATAATGGCGTGGTTCTGGCGCACTGATGCGCGTATCCCCAATCCACTGTTTCAGTTGTTGAATTAAATCGAGGTAATCTTCAAAAGCAATCGGGTCAGCTACTTCCAATTGCATGGTTTGCTTGCGCATCAATAATGCTTGATTGAAACCACCTAACGATTGCGTCAGTAATTGATGTTCATCAAGGTAGTCTAACGCTTTTTGTAAATTTCCCCCTACATCTTTATGGTGCGCTAAATAATCCTTGATTTTTTTACGCATGGTCTGCTGAGCACCGAAAGACAATAAGGTGGCTCCTGTGTAGCGTCTTGTTTCTGAAGATATGGCCAGTTTTTTTCCGCCAATTGGCGAAAAGTTGGGAGAGTCAGGACGGATGTCATAGTGTTCAAAAATAAACTTCTCATCATAAGCATGCTGATTTACTACAGGGTCGTTGAACGGATGGTATTGCACATCCCATTCTAAAAACAGCCATTGATGTTGGGCAAAGCTTTTACTGACTATTTGGGCCGCAAACTGCTTCATCAACTCCACAGGAAAGCTCCTGATTTGCTTCGCCCACTGTGGTAGTTCACCCGCTGAAGGCTGAAAACTAATCACTTTTTGTGCTACATCGACCAGCCGCTGCTCGGTATTTCCTTGATTCGCAATTAATAAAACAGGCTCTTGTGGCTCATAAAAGCGCTGCCCTGCTTGAATAGCTGTTCGGTAATGAATCTGCTTATTTTTCAAATGCTGATATAATGCCACGGCATCATAACGCCGCTCCAAATCCGATAATTGCCTGGCCAACGCTGCCCGTTGTTGCTGTAATGCAACGTCTGTGGTTTCAGTTGGAATTGCGGCCACTTGCTGTTTTAAATGATCTATTTCGGCAGTAAGTGTATCGATCTTCTCCAAGTATTCATCTAAGCGCGCTTTAATCTGCTGATTTAATCCTGCAATTTTGGTAAACACTACCTCCACGGCTTCAAGAATGCGTTTGGCTAATCCAATTGGAGCGGACGAATGTGGATTTACCGGCCGTGAACTTCCTGCTGGAAAGTCTAAAACTCCAGTTTGCTGCTCCAAATCTTGTATGGCTCTTCCACTGCCATTAAACATAAATTGCAATATCCGATCAGCCCTTGGATATTGATCATCGTGTTGGTAAGGCGGATGCGCTGCAACCATATATTTATACCAATCGGCAAATAGTTGATGCCTTTTTGCTGCAATCAAATGCTTGTTTTTGTCATAGCGTTTTTGTAGCTGATTCAGTTCATACAAGTGCCCTTCCACTTGCTGCAACAAGGATTGTAGCACCTCTTCCTCCATTAAGCGTTTGAACGCCTTTTGTGCATGAGAAGCTTCTTGATGATGAGGGGTAATTTCAACATCCAAACGATACATGATCCCACTATCCTCCGCTTCAAAGCTTTTACGATGCCGAGCGGCTGAAAACTTGGCTCCAATGTCGTTCTTTAACTGATGTAACGAATCGAACTGAATGGCTTCAAGTAAGTGCTCTAGTGTTGGTTCCTCCAAGGCATCTGCTAAAAATGCATTTACGGCCTCTGTTCCTGTATTTCCAACGGCTATCTTGTAATCGGTTGATGTTGTCTGCGCTGTTTCCTCACCTAACTGATCAACCCTAAACTTACCATATAACAGTAAGTCATTCGAATCTGTTAGCTCAATGGCGTTGATTGGACTTAACTCCCACTCTTCTAGTAATAAGGCTATTTTTTTATCAGTAGTATCAGCCTGATTTAAAAAGGCATATAAGCGATCAATTTGTGTTTGTGTGTTTTCACCAAAATCATACCATCCCCATACTTCATATTCATCGCCTACTTTTACCTGTTTCTGATCTAAAAAGCTGAACACGCCCTTACAATTTGGTAAAAAGCTCGAAAAAGCAAGCTCGCCATAGCCCAAAGCGGTTAGGGGCTCGCCTGTCAATTCAGGCCAATAGTTTCCAGTATGATTGGGAAGCCTCCCTGAGTTGGTGCGGCCTTGTCTACCCATGTATCGAAAGGGCACACTATAGTTACTATTTTTGTCCTTGATCACGTTCCAAGGAATCGGAACTGAAACTCCTTGTTTATGTTGACTTTGCTCGGCATGCAAAAAATCGCTTTCTATCAATTGAGCATGTTTCCCATTTTTCACAACCATCCAGCGGTTAGGAACGGGCGGAAATTCATCTTTTAATTGGCCTGATGCATCTGGAAGTGGTAAGGTAGTGCGAAGAAACTTGGGGAGAATGAAATGTAGGTGTAGTCCCTTTTCTAGAATTAAGTTTTGATTGTTGAATGGTTGTGAAACCAAGTTTTCACTAATATAAGGCATACTTGGATTGACAACCTGTTTTCTTTTCTTATCATAGTATGAAACCTTACTAAAATCAGCGCTGGCTTCAGTAACTCGTTTTGATTTAGAAAGATGTATCCCTCTTATTTCAAATGGGAAAATTAAACACCCAGTACTAATTAA
>JBMYQA010000400.1:0-4654 GCA_049600855.1 Flammeovirgaceae bacterium
TTGAAATTGCTTTTCGCACCGTAGAAGAACATGCCGATCAGCGGGTGTTTTTGCTCAGTGAAATGATTCATAACCCCAGAGTGAATGCGGATTTACAAGCGCGTGGAATCCAGTTTTTAATGGATACCAAAGGTGGGCAACTCATTCCTTGGGAAGAACTGACAGCAGAAGATATCGTGATTATTCCTGCTTTTGGCACTACGGTAGAAATTCAGGAAAAATTAGATGCCTTGGGTTTAGAAACCAAAAAATACAATACCACTTGTCCTTTTGTGGAAAAAGTGTGGAAAGCTTCTACAAAATTGGGTGCCAAAGATTATTCGGTCATCATTCATGGAAAGGCGACACACGAAGAAACGCGCGCAACGTTTTCCCACAGTAAGGAAGATGCCCCTGCATTGGTGGTGCAAAACATGGAAGAAACGAAGGTATTAGCCAATTACATTTTGGGTAAGATTGATTTAGCAGCTTTCCATCAGGTATTTGCGAATCGCTACTCGGCTAATTTTGACCCCGAAAAGCATTTAGACCGCATTGGCGTGGTGAATCAGACCACGATGTTAGCTACAGATACGCAGGCTATTGCCGATTTCTTAAAAGAAACCATGATTCAAAAGTACGGCGATGCATCCATCAAAGATCATTTTGCCGATACCAGAGATACCTTGTGTTATGCCACGAACGATAATCAGCGCGCAAATATTGGGATGTTGGAGGCGGAAACTGGGGCTTCTTTTGCCATCGTAGTGGGCGGCTACAACAGTTCCAATACCACGCATTTGGTGGAATTGTGTGAGGAAAAACTACCCACGTACTTCATTTCATCTGCCGATAAAATTCTTTCGGATAAACTCATTAATCATTTTGATTGGCGGAAAAAGGAGGAATTTACCACGGAAGATTTTATCCCTTCTCAAAATCCACTAACGGTTTTGATTACTTCTGGCGCATCTTGTCCCGATATTACCGTTGATGAAGTTTTACAGCGCATTTTATCCTTTTTCGATGGGGTAAAATCGGTGGATGAGGTACTCGAAGGTTTGGAAAAAGATGTTTAGTAACGATAAAAAAATAAACTGACGGATTGTCTACAAATACACCCCAAATGAAAAAACTGTTATTTATTGATCGTGATGGAACAATTATTTTGGAGCCAGAAGATGAGCAAATTGACTCCTTGGAAAAGTTAGCGTTCTATCCTAAAGTCTTGAGAAACCTGTACCAACTGCAAGAAAAGTACACCTTGATTATGGTTACAAATCAGGATGGATTGGGAACGGAATCTTTTCCTGAGGATACGTTTTGGCCTGCACACAATAAGATGATGGGGGTATTAGAAGGCGAAGGAATCCAATTTGCCGCCATTCATATTGATGAACATTTCCCACATGAGAATCATCCAAATCGCAAGCCGGGCATTGGCATGATGACGGAGTACCTCAACAATCCAGATCAATACGATTTGGCGAATTCTTTTGTGATTGGTGACCGCTTATCGGATACTGAATTGGCTAAAAACTTAGGGGCAAAAGGGATTTATATTGCAGAGAAAAAAGCAGGTAAGCAGCAGGCAGCAGAAAAAGGGCTAACCGAACATTGCGCGCTGATCTCTAACGACTGGGATGAAATAGCCGCTTTTCTTGATACAGCCAATCGAACGGCCAAGGTTCATCGAATGACCAAGGAAACGGATATTTCCATCGAGCTGGATTTAGATGGTACAGGTACATACGAAATGCATACAGGTATTGGCTTTTTCGATCACATGTTGGACCAGCTAGCGAAACATGCTGAGATTGATTTGCGCATCGTAGTAAAAGGTGATTTGCACATTGATGAGCATCATACGATTGAAGATACTGCCTTAGCTTTAGGGGAAGCCTTTGTAAAAGCACTGGGGAACAAAGCGGGAATCAATCGCTATGGGCATTTTAGCCTGCCAATGGATGAAACCCTCGCCAACGTTGCGCTGGACTTTAGTGGCCGCCCTTGGTTGGTTTGGGAATGCGACTACCAACGCGAAAGGGTGGGAGGAATGCCTACAGAATTGTTTGAACATTTCTTTAAATCTTTTTCGGATACGGCAAAGTGTAATTTGAACATACAGGTGGCAGGCTCTAACGAACACCATAAAATTGAAGCGACCTTCAAAGCTTTAGCGAAAGCCATTAAAATGGCGATTAAACGCGAAGGAAGCGATTGGAAAATTCCTAGTACAAAAGGCGTGATTTAATGTGGAACAATGGGTTTGCATCTTTGGTAAAGCAGTTGGGGTTGGCTGCTTTGCCCGTATTTTATTGTGAAAAGGCCTTACTATTCTGCAAAAAAAGAATGACTTCTCATGTCGAGCTTGCGAGATAGCGAAGTGCTAATTGGCTAAACGAACTCATTGGGCTTATTACGACGCAAGTTTTCACATTCAAGAAATGGCTGCTGCTTTGGGTTTTTAGATCAACTTCTCTCCAATTAAGCCGAATGCCGTTAGGTTTTCTTAACAAGTGGGCTTGTAGGGTGAAAAGTAGGAAATGGCAGAAGAGTCAAGAAAAATCATCACCAATAGGATTATTTAAAGACAATTATCGCATAGCTCGAATGTACTATTTTCTTATTTTATATAATAATTCCCATAAAATCCCCAAATAAAGTGCCTTTAGCCCTGAGTTATAGAAAAGTGTTCATGAGAAATGTTTCTTTTTAAAAATGTATTAACATTCATTCATTTGTAACGTTTGTCCTTTTTTCCTTTCGTATTAATTCAATGGTTCAGTTACATTTGTTGCACTAATTCACAACTATTCATGTAATGGGTGACATGAATAGCTAACTATTTTTAATTAGAGCATGTTAAAAATATCCATTTTAAACAAGCTCTCAAATAAACCAAAATCAAATGAAATTTTTATGCTCAATTAAGAACTGGATCGTATTCCTTGGATTAAACTTATCAACCTGTATTTGTTTCGCACAAGCTGACATTGAATTAAAAGGTTATGTCGTCACCAATGAGAACGACACCATTCGTGGGGAAGTATTCGACATGCAACTGAAAACCACCAAAGGTGTGATTCGCGTAGAGTATGGCTTGGAGGAAAAGAACTTTAAATTCAAAGATGTGAAAGCGTATAAGTTAGGCCGAGAAGTTTACCTAAAGCGTAAGCATACTTCTTTTTCTACCAAAGAAGGAAGTTTCATGCAAGTGATGAGTTCGGGCGATGTCATCTTATACCGATTGGATTATAAAGATGCGTCAAGTCAAGCTGAAGATCAGATGCAACACGATTACTACATCGAAAAAAGAGGAGGAGATTTAGTGCGAGTAGACCGATCCGATTTTACAAATTCAATTTTGCCTTTTATTTCAGATAAGCCTTCCATTAAGCAAAAGGTAGAAACGCACGAGTGGGAATACAATGACCTTGCCCTCATTGTAAATACTTATAATAGGTCATAGCTAGTAAATCTAAGCGTAGCTGAAGAGGAAATTACGGCAGCATAGTGTAGTTTCCTCTTCAGCTTTTGGGATGAAAATACCTTAGCGGATGGCCTGTTTAGAGTTGAACATTTGAAGGAATTTTGTAGTGAAACTGAAATCCTCAATTCCATAAAAAAACGATTTTAACCGCTCATAACCAGTGTTTTTTCTTCCCACTGTTAACAATTTCAAATCTCAATCGTTTTCATCAATTTTGTGTAAAAATAAGAAGTAGATGCTGTTTACTTTTGCGGTACTTCTACATCATATAATAGCGAGAATAATCATTCTGCTATTATTTTCTTTGTCTTACTTGAATGAACAAACAAATACACCGAATCATGAATACTCAATTTTTACAACACGCAAAAAAACACCTATTTTTAGGTTGTTTTTTATTGATGACCCTTTCCACACAAGCCCAATCTGATGTAAACCTCAAGGGCTATGTAGTTACTAATGCTTTAGATACCATTCATGGGGAAGTATTTGACTTGCAGTTAGGTACGACCAGTGGCTTTATCCGCGTAGAGCACAATTACGAGAATACGGTACTGAAATTCAAAGATTTTGTTGCCTACAAGCGAGGAAGCGAAATTTTTGTGAAGCGGGAGCATGCTTCGTTTAAAACCAAAGCAGGCAGCTTTATGCAAGTGATGATCACAGGCGATGTGGTGCTGTACCGCCTAGATTACAAAGCCACAGACGACAGTGACGATGACCGTATCCAACACGATTACTATGTAGAAAAGTTTGGCGGTGAACTCGCCAAAGTAGATCGTGCGAACTTTCAAAATGCCATTCTTCCTTTCATTTCCGACAAACCTGAAATTAAAGAAAAAGTGGAAGCCCAAGAATGGGTTTATGATGACCTTGCTTTAATTGTGAAGGAATACAATAAAGCCTAACACCAAGCGGCAGCACTCCATTTCGGCAGGGCTGCCGCTGGTTTATGCAAAAAAATGACTACCTTTGATCAACGGGAAAATAGACGATTTTCCATATGGTTTTTCAAGGAATAATTAGCATTGTCCCGATGAGGGTATGTTAACTTATTGATAATCAGGTTCTCTAAAATCAACTCTCCGAGAGGGTCTTCCAGTATAAAAAGGATTAAGACATTATTTCACCGTAACAGGGAGCATTATCTATTTCACTCCGAGAGGGTCTTCCAGTATAAAA
>JBMYQA010000401.1:0-4637 GCA_049600855.1 Flammeovirgaceae bacterium
ATCCATCATCGAAAGTTTCCTAACTTTCGAGTTTTAAGCAAGTTAGGAAACTTGCCACCATTGAGTCAACGTTTTGAAACGTTGACTAGCATAATTTATGTGTTTGATTATCAGGATCTTGCAAAACCATCGGGTAGAGAAATTCCTGAGTATATCTGTGGTAGACAGTATTCGTTTCTTTCAATAATCAACTAAAAAAGCAACCAGCAATTCCTCCAAACTATGGGTTTCCTCCACGACTTTAAAGAAGAAATCGAATTTTTAATTGAAGATTTTACCTCATTAGAATCAGCCATTTTACAAGATCACGCGCAAGGCGATGGGCAAGATGTACTCATTTATTCGAAAATGGGTTTAGATGGAGACACACAAGCCTTGGTCAATACCGATCAGGCTGAATTGCATGAATTACATCATGCGCTGGTGAGGCAATCGCAACAAACTCGCATAGAGTTTTGGAAATTCAGTACAGCATTGCTTAAAAAGTTGACTTAGGCATAAATAAAACATACATTTTTCTCACACTTAATTTTATTCACATGGCATTTAGCATCGAAGAAATTGTAGAAGACTTAATAACCCTTGAAGTAGCAACCCTCACCAAAGATGAAGGTTCTATTCAATTAGATAAACAAACCATAAGTGCTGAAGATCAGGAAGTCATTGATGAGGTGCAAAAGCATGTCAATGATGCGCGTACTACCTTAATGGCTGCTTATAAAAAAGTAGATGGAGAGGAATTGGATTCTGGAACGATGAAAGCTGCTCGCAAAGCTTATAGGAGAGCACGAAAAGATTTGAATGATGTGAAGCAATCCTTGGGAGTTTACAATCCAAAGGACATCTTTTCGCACATTCGGGCAGGGTTATCGCAAGCAGATTTAGTAGGCTATTCCCGTTTTGAGTTGGAAGGCGACTCGGTGAACTTTGTGAGCAACAAAGACAGCCATACGAATCTATATACGATGCATCAGGATTTCGTGAAATCTGCGCAAGCTTCACGTTCTTCGCTGATTAAATTGGCAAGGAGCATTGGAAGTAGTTCAAGTTCCGATACAGAAGATGTAGTCGTATAATATGGAATCTAGTAACCTCATGACTCCGATTTGTAGAAATTACTTTTCGCCAAGCATAAAAGTCACAGCGAAGCACGCAAGCATCGAACTACATGATGTTCGCGATGCGGTGAATCGTGAAATTTCGAACGGACTTCAGGTGAGTCTTGAGGTTACGGAACATACCATGATCTCTTCGCAAAATAACCAGTCTAATCGTTGGAAAAACCTCCACCGCTCTTGGGTGGAGTTTCTTTCAACTTCGCGTAAATGGATTAATCAGTTGGTTTCATGATTTCAGCCACGCTCACCGAAACCCTTTTTGAATCGTTTCCTCAAGAACAACTCGACCAAGTGGGGCATGAGGAAAGTGAAGATTTATTGGATGATTTGAATTACCTCGCTATTGATCAAAATATTGATCGGGTGATTAGCGAAGACGCATATCATCATGCCCTTCAAACGTTCCGATCAGAATGTAAACAGTACTTGCGACAGATTGATGCAACCCTTCAATTACCTTATCCATTACCAGCAACTAAATTATGCCAAGAAGAAATTGATTTACTCAATCGCTTCACCTCACTCGATAATGAGTTCCAGCTCCCTTCACTGAATCAAATTTACAAGAATCCGCTGCTGCGGCGCATTTGGAGTTATCGCTTGCGCATCTTGGATTTTAGCATTCATGAATTAGAACAAGATGGTGAGTTAGCCATTGCTCAGTTGCGAAAATGGTTAGGAAAAACCAAGTTCTCAGTAGCTACCGTTATCAAACTCACAGGGGATGTTTCTCAACTCACCACTGAGCTGGTCAAAAAGAATGTCATTGCAGGGACGGAGTACCACCACATTGTTTATTTTAACAGTCTAACGAAGAAAAAGCCCGCCAACTTTTCGAATAGCCGACAAACGTTTGAAACGTATTATCAAACTGAAATTCGCGCTACGCCTACCAATATTCAGCGCTTTGAAGCCACGTTTACACGGAAAAAGAAGATTGAAGCTTACCTTGAAAAACCAGGAAATGCCGCGTTCAATCGCTTTATGATTCGTCTTGTGCAAATTCAACTGTGGATGTTAGGGACTTCTGATATCAAACTAGATGATGATTTAGAAGAACTCAATCCCGATCATATTCGCGACACTTGGTGGTTAGCACATCAGGTGAGGGAACAGCTTGAATTGAGTCAATTGCTCTTTCGCAGAAATAAAATTTGGATGCTCAATGTGCGCACATTACTTGAGCGTTTTATTCCAACGGTTTTACGTGAAAATAGAAAAAATGAGGCTAACACCATTTCAGGGCAACTACTTGAGGTGATTGAAACAGGTGAAGGTTCTACGGCTGATCAACAGGAAGCCTATGGCGAAATTAAAGCACAATTAGAAGCGCCTGCAACAAGCACAAAAACTCGAAAGAAGAAATATCGCGGTGCCAATAAGATTTGGGGAGCCATCAAGTGGGTGTTCCAAAAAGCGGGGAAGCTGCTGAAAAATATCATTAATGCGATTAAAGCCTTTTTCCAAAAGATTAAGGATAGCATCCGAAGAATTTGGGAAGAAATTAGAAGTACCATCACGGCGATTCGAGAAGGCCTAGATTTCCTATTTGGACGACGCATTGTGCATACCGAATCAGCGGATGGCTCCCAAAGTGTGACCACGGATTTTGATCACAATTTTGATAGCATTACCCAAATCAGTGGAGAAGTCAATGAAGAATTACTTCAACAGCACCAGTTAAGGTGTCAACAAAAGCTGGCTTCTTCTACCACCACTTTGGCAAGTTTGCGAAAAATATTTCTTGTCATTGTTGACATTATAAAAATGAGTAATCCTTTGGGTTGGATACAACTTGGCTTTAAATTGGTAAAAGCGTTGGGTAAACAACTGCTTTCTTCCTTAAGTTTTAGTAGTTAGGCTGCATGAAACACATTCGCAAACACCATTTTTGACCTATGAACTCATTCAACTTTAAAAGTGATTCAATCATCAGTAACTTGAAAGCTGCTGACCAACAATTGGTGAGAGCGCGCATGCGTTCTTTATTCTTCAAAAAAGGGCAGTTGGTTTTTCATGAACATGGCATTCCTACAGGAGTTTATTTTTTAGAAGAAGGAAAAGCGAAAATTTTCAAAGTGGGCATCAATGGGAAGGAGCAGATTTTTTACATTTATAAGCAAGGAGATCTTTTAGGATATCACTCGGTGATTTGCGATGAATATTACATGGATTCTTGTGAAACCCTAGAACCTTGTAAGGTTTCCTTCATTTCGAGGGATGACTTTTTTCAGTTGATGGATGAGATTCCCGAATTTCGCAGTTTACTCATCAAAAATTTAGGGCATGAATTTGCCGTGATGGTAAACACCATCACCATTTTAGCACAAAAAACCGTACGCGAACGCTTAGCGATTTACCTGATCGTATTAAGAGAGCGTTACCGAGAAAGTAGTCATCAGGAACCTGTTATTTCGCTTCCGCGGGAAGATTTAGCCAATGTGATTGGTACTGCACGCGAAACACTCACTCGCCTACTTCGGGAATTTAAAGAAGCAAAATACATTCACATCCATAAAAGAGAAATTAGGATTTTGGACATCAAAGAGCTCAAAAAACAAGCGGCAATTCCCATTAAATTGGATGATGTTGTAGATGAATAAATAAATGCAAACAATGAACCTTAACTAAAGCACCATTATGCCAAAACTAGTTGCGCTACTTGTCGGAATAAATGCTTATCAACCTCCCATTAGCAAACTCAAAGGTTGTGTGAATGATGTGGCTAAAATGGCTACTTACCTCCATTCACTTACCGCACACTTTGAAGCGATTGATATCCTTACCTTAACTGATGAGCAAGCGGATAAAACAAATCTGGTCACTCAATTTCAAGATCACTTATCAAAAGCGCAAACTGACGACGTGGCCTTGTTCTATTATGCAGGTCATGGCGCGCAAGAGCATGCCGATTTGGCCTTATGGCCGCACGAAAGTGATGGAAGGTTAGAATGCCTCGTTTGTCACGATAATCAATTACTAGCCGATAAAGAATTACGCTGGTTATTCGCCCACCTTTCCCAAAATAGCGCACATATTGTAAGTATTTTTGATTGTTGTCACGCGGGCGATAATGTTCGAGCATCGGTACCAACAGATAAATCGGTTACTGTGCGCCAAGCATTACCTACTGATCGATCCATTCGCGCATTTCCAAAACGCGAGTGGGCTGATTTTATTTTTCATCGGGAGATTGATCCTGATGAGCTGGTGGAAAAAGGCATTGCATCCATTTTCCCTGACGAAAATTTTATTCAGCTTGCTGCCTGTAGCAATACGCAACTTGCTGCTGAAGTAAGTGATGGTGGCGTGTTCACTTCCGCGCTACTTCAGTTTTTAACAAGCAGCACCAAAATATTAGCTTATTACGATTTAAGTCAGCGTGTCAGCAAACTCATCAGCCATGAATTTGATCAAACGCCTCAAGCTTATGTGGCCTCAAGTCATCAGGGGCATGAAGCCATTTTTAGGGGCTTCTTAAATTTACCTGCCGATCAAAAAAGCTCCTTTTATGGGAAT
>JBMYQA010000402.1:0-4591 GCA_049600855.1 Flammeovirgaceae bacterium
TGCCTAACGTCAAATTAGCTCATTTTCGGTTCGAAACCCCTTACTTTAAACAAGCTCGATATAAATACATCATGTCATTTATGAAGTGAAGAGATTTCTTTAACGAAATATTCCAGCTAAAAGCCCAGCTCTGATGAGTTGGGCCTTTTATTTATCAGATTATTTGCCTAAACCGAACCATCTCTAAGTTACAGGAAAAAGGTTTACTAAAGTCATCATATCTTTTCCCAACTTTGGGATTATTTCATTTTATTTGTGGCTGATCAAGCATAAAAACGAATGGCAAAAAAGGACAAAACATTGAATTATACGACTGCTTATGCAGAGCTTGAAGAGATTCAACAAGCCTTGGAAAGTAATGAAATTCCGATTGATGAGCTTTCCGAGCAAGTGAAACGCGCAAATTTCTTAATTCAATTTTGCAGAGAAAAGCTGCGGGCTACTGAAGATGAAGTTCAAGGCATTTTGGAGGCCAATCGCGGGGAATAAAAAGGGAGCTGAGCTCCCCATTAGTACACTGTCCATTATGCATTCATTACTTTTTCCAGCTTCACTTTAATGGATTTAGAGGCTGGCGTATGACTCCCTCTAGCAAACTCACTGATGGGAACCAGCACGTTGGCTTCGGGGAAATAGGTAGCTACACATTGCTTCGGAATATCGTATGGTACCACCGTGAAATGGTTAATTTTGCGTTCAATGCCATCGTAATGATTGTAAATATTGACTAGACTCCCTTTTTGTAGTCCAAGGTTTTTCATATCTGTTTCATTCATAAAGATCACCTCTCGCCCACCCTTCACTCCGCGATATCGGTCATCTAAACCATAAACGGTGGTATTGAACTGATCGTGGCTGCGAATGGTCATCATGAGGTATTCATCTGGAGCCACTTCCACACTAGATAATTGATTCACCGTAAAATGTGCCTTTTTATCAACTGTATTAAAGATTCCTTGACGCGCACCATTTGGCAAGGCAAAGCCATTATCTTTCTTTAATTTTTGATTATATCCTTCAAATCCAGCGATACTTTTTTCAATGAGGTCGCGTATCCGACTATAATCTTCCACTAAATAGTTCCAATCTATGCTCGAATCTTTGATCGTTGCTGTGGCAATGCCAGCCACAATTGAAGGTTCGCTCAGCAACTTATCAGAAGGCGGTTGCAGCATCCCATAAGAGGTATGAACAATACCCATGGAATTTTCTACACTAACAAACTGCTCGCCCGATTTTTGGATGTGTTTATCGGTGCGACCTAACGTGGGTAAAATCAAGCCTTTTTTGCCATGCACCAAATGCGAGCGATTGAGTTTGGTGGAAACATGCACGGTCAACTCACAATTTTGCAATGCTTTTGCGGTATAATGCGTATCTGGAGCAGCTGGTAAAAAGTTGCCTCCAAGGGCAAAAAACACTTTCGCTTTTTCCGCATACATTGCTTCAATGGCTTCTACCACATTGTAGCCATGCGTGCGCGGCGGTTCAAAATTAAATTGAGCAGCCAATTGATCCAACAAAGCTTTAGACGGACGTTCGTGAATGCCCACCGTTCGGTCACCTTGAACATTGCTGTGTCCTCGCACAGGACAAGTACCCGCTCCCTCTTTCCCGATGCTTCCTTTCATCAATAACAAATTCACCACTTCCCGAATATTGTCTACCGCATTTTCGTGCTGCGTTAAGCCCATCGCCCAACACGCAATGATTTTATCGCTTTTAGCTAGCCAATCCGTAAACAAATGAACTGCATCTGCCGCTAATCCTGTTCGGGCAATCAATTCATCCACGTCATGTGTGTTTAACTCGTTGATAAATGCCTCATAACCTGAAGTTTTGGATTGAATAAAATCAGTTGCCAATACCGAAGCATCATGTTCTGCTTTTGCTAACAGCAACTTCATCACCGCCTTGAGTAGTGCAACATCCTCATTAATGCGCAGTTGCAGGTATAAATCGGTCAATTTTGTACCTTTTGACAGCAATCCCTTGGCACTTTGGGGGTTCTTAAACTTGACTAAACCTACCTCTTTTAACGGGTTGATGCTTACAATTTTAGCTCCATTTTTCTTTGCTTTTTCCAAAGCAGTTAACATTCGTGGATGATTTGTGCCAGGGTTTTGTCCAAAAATCAAAATCAGCTCTGCTTTGTATAAATCTTCTAAAGTCACCGAGCCTTTTCCAATTCCTAACGTTTCTCCCAATGCAATCCCACTCGATTCATGGCACATGTTTGAACAATCGGGCATATTGTTGGTGCCAAACATCCGCACAAATAACTGATAGAGAAAAGCAGCTTCATTGCTCGTTCTGCCAGAGGTGTAAAAGATGGCCTCATCTGGAGAGCCTAAGGAATGGAGTGCTGTTCCTACTAAATTAAATGCATTTTCCCAAGAAATGGGTTGATAATGCGTTTGCCCTTCCGTTACCAGCATGGGTTGAATTAAGCGCCCCTGTTGCCCTAACCAATAATCGCTTTTGCCTAACAATTCTTGAATGCTGTATCGCTTAAAAAAGGGCTGATCAATGGTATTGTCCATCGCTTCTTCCGCAATGGCTTTCACCCCATTTTCGCAAAACTCGCCAAGCTTTGAGCGTTTTTTAGGATCAGGCCATGCACAACCTGGGCAGTCAATGCCATGTTCTTGATTCAATGATTTTAAAATGGTAAACGCTTTGCCTTTAGCCATTACCTTATTCGCCATTTTCAGGGCATTCGTAACCGCTTCCCAGCCTGCTGCCGATTTGGGGACATCTTCGATCTTCATAGTTGTTTCTATTGGTAGGGTACCTTGTACTAAGCTAAGTTAGAAGATCAGATTGGGAATGGCGAATTTGTGGATAAAAAATCACGTTTGAAGTTAGCTTGAATCGCCATGTAAAGCAGCGTCTTACAAAACTAAAAAAACAGTTGACTCCTTACTGACGGGTTTGTCAACCTATCTGTAAAGAGCCAAAACACAAATGAATTGTTAGTATAAAAGCAAACTGTTTTATCGGGAAACGCTTTTTCTGATTGCTGATTTTCGATTAGAAACGGCCAAACTTCAAGGTCATGTAGTAGCCCATTTTGCTGAAATCATCATTTGTAGTTTCTGGAAGGTCGAGATCTTGAACAAATCGTCGGTTAATCCCTAAGTTGATTCGAAATGCCCTGGAAATGTTAAATTCTACATTCGCACCAGGCTGAACGTACCAAAAGACATCTCCTTCAATTAAATCGCTTGAGTTATTAAATTCGTTTCCCCAATCTTCATGATAACCCAACCAACCTGCACCAGCAGATACGGGAAAAGTGAAGTGCACTGCTTTATTCGAAAATAAAATGGGTTCTAACATTAAGCCTCCATAACCACCTAAAGGAATTACATCTTGGCCTGTGAGGTAGTTCGTTGAAGAAGAATGTGGAATAATGCCATAGCCCTCAAATCCGATTCCTAGTGTGCGGTTGATCAAAGCAGCAAACTTGACCCCACCCATCATGATGTTTTCGTTTTTTAGTTTTGATGCTTGGAAGGACAATCCGCCATAGAATCCAAAATGGCTCGTGTTACCAACTAGCGTTTTAATTTGGCCTTGATTGCTACCAATATCTTGAGACCAAGCCACACCAGAAAGCAACAGCGCAATGCATAAAACAACAATCTTTTTCATGAGTATTTTTAAGTTTTTAGTAATCATAATCTTTGTACCTCAATGACAGACGTGTACAGTGAAGGTTGCCAATGCGTCAGCAATTTTTTAAATTTCATTGGAAGGAAACATTTTTTAATCGAATTTTGTATGTATTAGTGTATATCACGAATAGTTCTCATTGGCGCTGCGGCGATCCAATTGTACAAAGCTATTTCGAAAGTCTGTAGACTTCCATAATTAGCTAGTCCAAGTCACAGACTTGAACTATAATTAATTTTGGCTAAGCACTTATCGTGATAATCATTATTAAAGGGAAAAGAATTATCGACTCATGTATATTCCATTTGAAGAAATGCCCAACCATGCGCGGGTTTGGGTTTATCAGATTGATCGTCAATTAACGGATGACGAAGCTAAAAACATCTCCATCACCTTGGAACAGTTTATCAACAACTGGCAAGCACATGGTACAGACCTGAAAGCTTCCTTTCAGCTTCCATACAATCGTTTTATCATTATTGCAGCCGATCAAGAGCACTATACACCAACAGGTTGTTCGATTGACGCCTCAGTTGCCGTAATTCGCCAAATTGAACAGCAATATGGCTTAAACCTTTTCGATCGTATGGCCGTTGCTTTTAAGCGAAAAGATGAAATTGAAACATTCCGTATGAATCAGCTTAAGGAATTGGCTCATGCGGGCGATTTAGAGGCTGAACACATCACCTTCAATAATCTAGTAGAAAATGTCGGTCAACTCCACTCCGCTTGGGAAGTACCGGCCAAAGAAACCTGGCTTTCGCGTTATTTTGCCAACTAGTTTATCGTTTGTCTTGTAGATTTAAAGTATTTCATTGGACTTAATAGTGAAGCCTTGGGGCTTTTGCTGTTAAGTCTTTTTTCTTGTACAAAAGCACTATAGTTTCGCGCCGTTATAGATAACTAAATAAAT
>JBMYQA010000403.1:0-4573 GCA_049600855.1 Flammeovirgaceae bacterium
TTTGGATAGTACCCTAAACGAGCACTAAGAATCTTGAGCCTCCAGCAATACTTCGCGTGTAATTGGAGTTGGGGTGGCAAAATCTAACATGCCAAATCCATAGCGCGTGAGCTCTCCCAATCCGTTGCGCAATACAAAGTCCTGCACTTTTTGTGGTGCATATAAAGTAAATGGAAAGGTGTAGCCGCGCACTTCATTCGATATCCCTTGGTAAGTAATGGTATAAATGCGGGCAAACTTTTTACCGCGAACCGTCATCTTGTCGATGTATTTTTTGTCGGGCACCAACTGAAATTTGGAAAAAGAGGTAATCTCATCGCTCGTGAATTGTCCAGAGCTTTCCATGCGATTCATGGTAGATTCGTAAAGTAAATCCGAAAACTCATCACTATTTGGTGGAATAAATTGCTTGTTTTTGTACAAATCATCGGTGTAACTAATCACAAGCGGGGAAATGCACAAATACTTGCATTCGGTGCTCACTTCGGGCAACTTTTCGGTCTCCACCAATTCAGGCCGCAGCAATAAATTACCCAAGTAAAACTGTTCTTGCGCAAAAATCAATTCAATAACTTCTTCCATAAAATCTTGGAATGAACTCGACATCACCAAGGTCACGCGCTTCGAATAATAGTGCAAACCCTGTTTGCCAACCTTCGTTTGGCCTTTCAATCCAGAATAATTGAATGGATGATTGTCCAATGCTTGATGCTTTCCGACAACCATTTCTAGGAAGGAGCGAATTAAATTTTGATGGTGAAAGGGTAATACCGCTCCTTTGTTTAGTAATTTGAATACAAATCGAACTCTCAAACCGAAAAATGTCTAGCTTAAAAAATAATAAATGAATTACCAGACGTACATTTGTGGTGGTCTAACTAAGTGTATTCAATAAAGGTTTTAAGAATTGCTTCTTTTTTTTGAAAAATATGCCTAAAATCACTAGAAAACGTTTGTTTCAAGCGCTGTTTGGAGTTTTTGTAGCCATTACCCTCTTTTGTTTCTTCTATTTTGATCTAAATGAGCACTTGACTGAAGAACAGATTGGCGTAGTGCGCAATTATTTGCTGCAATTCGGTTGGTGGACTCCCGTCATCATTGTGTTGCTCTACATCGTGTTTAATTTAGCAGGATTACCAACCTTGTTCTTTTCGGTACTTTCAGGCTATTTGTACGGAGTCTATCCTGGTTTTTTCCTAGCCTGGGGTGGCATGACCATCGGCTTGTTTTCTTCGTTTATGGCGGGGCGCTACTTATTTCAAGATCATTTTGTGAAGAAGTATGGCGGGACAAAAGTGGTGCGGCAATTGGAAAAGATGCTCGATAAGTATCATTTGTGGGCCGTGATTTTCACGCGAATTACCATGCTCTTTCCTTACAATTTATTGAATTATGCCTACAGCATCATGAAAATTAGAACTTCTACGTATTTAATTGGTTCGGCTGTGGGAATTATTATCCCCACAGTGATTTTAACTTATACGGGAGAATTATTAACCAAAGGTGTAGAGTTGTTAGGCATGATCTATTGAATACGTAGCTTTTTAATTTATATTTACCCCCTGAAATTGACTATGCCTTACCAAAAAACAGGAGAATCTTTGTTTTTTATCACATTAAGGCTGATTCCTAAATAAATAGACGCATATATGGAAGCAATACGTAATGATTGGACTGAAGCAGAAATCTCAGAAATTTACCATTCTCCCATTTTGGATTTGATTTACCGTGCCGCTACGATGCACCGTAAATACAATGATCCGCAAGAGGTGCAAGTGTGTACGCTTCTATCCATAAAGACAGGCGGATGTCCTGAAGATTGTTCTTACTGTCCGCAAGCTGCGCGTTACCATACTGATGTGGAAGTGCAAAAATTGATGTCAGTTGGTGAGGTGATGAAAAAAGCAACGGCAGCGAAAGAGGCAGGAAGTACGCGTTTCTGTATGGGAGCCGCATGGAGAGAAGTAAGAGATAACCGTGATTTCGATAAGGTAGTAGACATGGTGAAAGGAGTAACCAGCATGGGCATGGAAGTTTGCTGTACCTTGGGAATGCTTACAGAAGATCAAGCGCAGAAATTGAAAGATGCAGGGCTTTATGCTTATAACCACAATTTAGATACGGATGAAGATTTCTATGGGGAAATCATTTCCACCAGAAAATATGACGATCGCCTCAAGACTTTAGAGAATGTGCGTAATGCCGACATTTCGGTATGCTCTGGCGGTATCATTGGCATGGGTGAAACGGATGAGCATCGCATCGGCATGTTGCATACACTCGCGACCTTGCCCGAACATCCTGAATCTGTTCCTGTAAATGCCTTAGTTGCTGTGCCCGGTACGCCATTGGAAAAGCAAAAGCGCGTTTCGGTTTGGGAAATGATTCGAATGATTGCCACTGCTCGAATCATTATGCCAAAGGCAATGGTGCGGTTATCTGCTGGACGTGTGCAAATGAGCGTAGAAGAACAAGCACTTTGCTTCATGGCAGGAGCAAACTCCATTTTTGCGGGAGAAAAGCTACTCACCACACCTAATCCTGAAGAGGATGCCGATAAGCAAATGTTCCAAACCTTGAATTTGAAACCAAGAGCGGCTTTCAAAGAAAATACGAAATTGAAGTTTGAAATTGCTTAAGTAATTTCAGCCCTCATAAAAGCATCCGTAGAATTGGGTTCAAGTCCAGTTTTGCGGATGTTTTTTTATTGCCAAGTTCTTCGTATTATTCGAAAATAAAAAATCGACCAACGACCTAACTATGAAATACATACTTGCACTTGATCAAGGTACAACGAGCTCGCGAACCCTGTTATTTAATGAAGAAGCGGAACTGGTGGGCATGTCGCAAAAAGAGTTTCAGCAATATTTTCCCCAATCGGGTTGGGTGGAGCACGATCCACTGGAAATTTGGGAAACGCAGCTGGCTACCATACACGAAGTGATTGAGCAAGCGGGTATTGATCCTACTAAAATTGTAGGTTTGGGCATCACTAATCAGCGGGAAACCACCGTTATTTGGAATAAACAAAGCGGACAGCCCATTCACCATGCGATTGTGTGGCAAGACAAGCGCACGAGTGCAATCTGTGAGCAACTGAAAAAAGATGGACTCGCTCCGTACGTCAGTGCAAATACGGGTTTAGTCATTGATTCTTACTTTTCAGGTACCAAAATCAAGTGGTTATTAGATGAGGTAGAAGGAGCGCGTGAACTAGCGATGAATGGGGATTTATTAGCGGGCACCATAGATACCTGGCTGGTTTGGAAGTTAACGAAAGGCAAGGTGCACGCTACTGATTACACGAATGCGTCTCGAACCATGCTCTTTAACATCAAAACCTTGCAATGGGATCACAAACTGTTGGAGGTCTTAGAAATACCAGAAAACATATTGCCTGCTGCTTATCCCTGTATGCATCACTTTGGCGATTTTGAGTTAAATGATGAAATCGCTTTACCGATTACAGGAATTGCTGGAGATCAGCAAGCGGCTTTATTTGGGCAAGCCTGTTTTGAAGAGGGGATGGCTAAAAATACTTATGGTACGGGGTGTTTCATGTTAATGAATACAGGGAATACACTTTTTACTTCCAAAAATAACTTGCTGACCACCATTGCATTTGCTTCACCAGATGAAGTGCATTATGCATTAGAAGGTAGCGTTTTTATTGCAGGTGCGGCCATTCAATGGCTGCGTGATGGGTTAGAGATTATTCAGTATGCTGCGGACTCTGAACAGTTAGCCGAACAAGCAGCAGGTGATGATGTGGTATTGGTACCTGCATTTACAGGGCTAGGCGCTCCGTATTGGGATATGTATGCGCGAGGAGCTATTTTTGGCTTGAGTCGAGATACTGGAAAAGAACACATCGCCAAAGCAGCACTGCAATCATTAGCTTACCAAACCAAGGATTTGCTAGCTGCGATGCAAGACGATTCGGGCATTGCCCTGAGTGAATTAAAAGTAGATGGAGGCGCGTGTGCAAACAACTACCTCATGCAATTTCAAGCGGATATGCTGGGGGTACCCGTAGAACGTCCAAAAGTGATTGAGTCCACAGCATTAGGAGCCGCGTTTTTAGCAGGTATTTACCTTGGCTTATGGACGAAAGAAGATGTGGTTAAACACCGAGTCGTAGAACGAAACTTTGAACCCAATCTGCCTGATGAAAAAGTAGCTGCCTTGTATCGGGCTTGGAAAAAAGCAGTAGCGCGAACAATGGGTTGGTTGAAGGAATAGGAAATAAAACAATGTATAAGTGTAAAATATTTTTAATAACTGATATTAAAATTGCTATACTGCATGTTACTGTTACTACCCTTGATTCTATTCCCAAACTGCTTCAAAGCATACTGCTAATTATTGTATATAGCGTGATGGTCGTTTTATTTAGAATTGATGATGCCATAAACTAATTAGTTAAAAAGTTGTATGATGAATTTTTCAATAGACTAATGTAATAATGAAATTCTAATCTTTTTATTATATTTTTATGAGAGCTTTTAGTTAACTATATAAGAATTTCTAAATCTTAACTCTTCCTTTCTGCTTAATTATTTAAAAAGTACGT
>JBMYQA010000404.1:0-4528 GCA_049600855.1 Flammeovirgaceae bacterium
GCCCTCACTTTCACCTAATCCAGTAAAGTCAAATCTGAAAACCGCCACATCTTCTTGGGTAAGAGCCCGAGCAATATTTCTAACCGCATTCCAATTTTTACTACCTGTAAAGCAATGAGCAAATAAAGCGTAAGCAGCAGGCCGCCCGTCAGTAGGCATATCAAGCCTTGCAGCTAACTTATGACCAGAAGCATTAGTAAATTGATGTTTTATAGATCGCATGGATAGTAGTCTTGTACCTCAAATCATTTTTTTACATTGATTCCTCAAGAACCCGTTTAAATCTAATCAACTCTTTGCAATGGCACAAGGGGAATATTAGAGTTATTTTGTAGTATCTTTCTGACTAGTCGATTCTAAATCATAACGAAAACGCAACCCAAGTTCAACCACTACCCCATCTTTAATTGCATTATAGGCAGTGGGTTGCATTTCTGACCGTTCTTGAAATCCAATTCCCCAAATATTTAACCCTTGTGTGTCATTTTCGGCAAATACACGGTATTTTCTCAACAAGGTATGCCCCACCCTAGCCTGTAACACCACCTGTTTGGTGAGGTATGATTCTAAGAAAACATCCAATTTGCCATAGTACATTTGGTGCAAGTAACCATTGGGATAACTGATTAAATGCTCTGACAAACGATACGAAACAAGGGGCGTTTCATATTGTAAACCTGTTCTGAATCGTTGATTTAAGGTTCTTTCTAACGTTGCACCTTGCGGTAAAAGTGCCCAAAAACGCCATTTATCGTTAAACTTCCAATCAAATCCGAGTAAAGGAACAAAGAATGAAGCAAAATATTCGCGGTTATAATAAAAGCCATACTTCCACTTGAAGCGCTCGTTTTTTACTCTAGTAAATAATGCTAAACCTCCCAGTTGAAAATCTTTACTACTCAACTCTTCAAAGTCAGAAGCCAACTTGGGAATGAGCATCAATGTAAGCTTCGTTTTCTCGTTTAGATTTTTGACCATGCCTAACTGCAAGGCAATGGATTGAAATTGATGACTAATGGGATGATCTGTTACGGATTGCTCAAAGTTTTGATCTAAATCTAGTCGTCCGTAGGCGAGGCCAACTAACAGTGTATTTTTATTTTTAAGTGGTATGGGTAAAACTAATGAAGCCTTTAATTCATTAATTTGAACATCTCCATTTTGCTCTTTGTAAGCTGTTTTAGGGGTTTGTTGATACCTCACCGATACTAGATCAAAATAGGATTGGCCCAACAAATTGCTGGTGAGTACTAACAAAAAAAGCACGATGCCAATTGTTTGTTGTTTCATAATAATGATGCTTAAAGGAGCTTCCAATTACCTCAAAGCCTTCATTCCTGTGGCTGTTGATTTAGTAAGCAAAATTCAATATAAAAAAAGATAGCCTAATTCAATAGACTATCTTACTTCGTATGGGTTAAAACGATCTAATAGCTTGTATTAATTAGCAATCACTTTCAGTTCAATTCTACGATTGACTTCCCTTCCGCCAATTTCGTCATCATTACTTGCAATAGGATTACTTTCTCCATAAACTTTCACGACTAATCGCGAACGATCAATTCCTTTTTTAACCAAGTAGTTTAACACATTTTGCGCTCTTCTTCTACAAAGCTTCTCATTGTATGCCTTATTTCCTACCGAGTCGGAATGTCCTCCCACTTCTACTTTTAGTGTAGGATTATTATCTAAAAACTCCTTTACTCGATCTAACGAAGGGTAAGAAACCTCTTGAATGACGGATTGATTGAAACCAAAATAGATTCGTTTGATTACAAACGTTTGACCTACTTCAACTTTTGGTAATCTCAATTCTTTATACACAACGCCATTGACGGCCTTTCCTAAATCAATCATACGTGTTGTGGTTAAATGCTCGCCACTTTTCGCCCTTACTTTATAGGCTAAATCATCGCGCACCACATCAATGCGGTAATGGCCGTTTTCATCGGAAGAAGTTGAGCCAATTACTTCATTGCTCGTTGCGTCTACCAACTCGATTTCGCTAAGTAAAGGTTGTCTTGTTTTACGATCTTTAACCATACCACCTATCACGAGTTTTGCATCACCAGAAGGTCGGAGCGATGCTAAAAATTCTTTTGTTTCAGGGCTAGCCTTTTTGAATGCAGTAATTTCTTCTCCTGATCCACCGCCTCCAGTGTTTACTTGGATGTAAAAATTACGCTCCATTTCTTTTGGGGTATTAATGCCAATTTTGGCAATAAAAGATTCTTCATGGCGCACCATGCCTTGTTCATAAACCTTTACTTTAAACTCTGTATTGAAAGGCACGGTTAAACGATATCGACCAGCTGCATCTGCGGTAGCTTCTAAGGTACCTTTTTTACCAATAAACTTTAAGCTTGCGCCTGAAATTGGCCTTTGATTTCCCTTATTCACAATTGTTCCAGCCAATTGGACATCAGAAAACATATATACTCGATAAATATCTTCTTTACCATAACCTCCAGGTCTATTCGATGTCACATAACCAATTTCTCCTTGAATGGAAAAGAAGTTATCGTCTAATACAGAGTTAACTGGATGCCCCATATTTTCTGGTTCTCCCCAAGACATGCTCTCTGCATTAAACTCACTTTTAAACACATCGTATCCCCCAATGGAATTATGGCCTTTCGAGCTAAAATATAAGGTACCATCTTCGGCTAAATACGGCCCATCTTCATCTAAAGGCGTATTCAAATTAGTAATGGCTTTAGGAGTTCCCCAATTACCCGAATTATCTTTAATCGCATAAAACATATCCAAGTCTCCATTAGCTGTTTTATTGTTAGAGGTAAAAATAATCATCTGCTCATCAGCACTGATACAGGCATGGGATTCAAATCGCTTGGAGTTAATGTTCTTTCCTAATGACTTGAGTGCTGTCCAAGTACCATCTTCATTCTGCATGGTCTCAAACAAATCCCCTTCTTGAAATACCAATAGTTTTTTATCATCACCGAAGAGAAAAACCGCGGCATCGTGCCCTTGAGTAGTTAATCCTTCGAAACGCTCTGGCGCACTCCATTTGCCGGCAGCATTGATGGTACTCGATAAAATATCCTCAAAACGTTCTCCTTTTAAAGTTGTACCTCCTAAGTTCCCTTCTCGTTTAGAAGTATAAAAAATGGTTTTATGATTTGAGGTAACCAATGCTCCATAATCTTGAAATTCGGAGTTTACCTCTATCCCTAAATTTTCTACTACAAATTGCTCTGGGGCATCGTAAAGCGCTTTAGCATTTTTTACATATTGGATGTAATTCTGTGCCGAAGCTTGGTATTCCTGATCGCCACTTGCCACGTATAACTCAAAACTACGCGTAGCCTGATCAAAATTTGTGTTTGCAAAATAGGTTCGGCCTAACCAATAATGAAAGCTTTTTTCACTCTGAATGGAGGTTTCGTCAATCGATTCTAACACTTCTAATGCATAAGAAGGGTTTTCCATAAGCAAATTACAAACGCCAATGTAGAACGTGGCAACTTGGTTGGATGGCGATTGGTCTAGGGCATCTTCAAAAATAGGGAGGGCACCCCAAGGGTTTTCTTGTTTTAAAAGGTTTTTACCTTTCTTAATTAAGTTACCTGTATTTTGAGAAAAAACAGGCATAGCAATTGAAAATACTAGTAGAAAAATTAATAGGCTCAATGTCGATTTGTTCTTCATCACAATTACTCGTTTGTAGATAACAACGTTCGTTTAAGTTTAGTCTTTGGTTGATTAACTCATATTTTTGAACGGGAGGCAGAATGTCGAAGTATTTATTATATACTTTTTTTTTATCAAAACTGCATTCTTTTTCCTTTACTTAATACAATTATTGGATTTGATTGTACTTTTTCAAGTTGATCAAGTTGGGTGTTTGACTTATGTGCAATATGTTATTTTTTTGCGAAATTCCCAGCAAGAAGTAAAATTGGGAAAGGCTTCCGCGAACTGCTTTGAAATTGTTGAATATGCATCAAACAGAAAAAGAATTTACTAAAGTTATTGAAAGATGTCAATCCATCTTTGCTAAAAAAACGAAAGATTATGGTACCGCATGGCGTATTTTGCGCTTACCCTCCATTACCGATCAAATATACATCAAAGCTCAACGAATTCGTTCCATTCAAGAAAAAGGCGAACAGAAGGTAGGCGATCATGTCAATGATGAGTTCATTGGTATTATCAATTATTGCGTGATGGCACTCATTCAAATTCAATACGCAAATGATCAGCGGCTTGAATTACCTGTGGAAGAGGTGGTTGCCTCTTATGAAAAAAACATTACGGATACTGTTAACCTTATGCTTCGAAAAAACCATGATTATGGAGAAGCTTGGCGCAATATGCGTGTGTCTAGCATCACTGATATTATTTTAATGAAACTACTTCGTGTAAAGCAAATTGAAGATAACGATGGCAAAACGATTATATCTGAGGGGATTGATGCCAACTATCAAGACATGATTAATTACGCTATATTTGCCTTGATTTTATCAGGATTTGCTGTAGAACAGAACCCTACAACTTAATTTAT
>JBMYQA010000405.1:0-4504 GCA_049600855.1 Flammeovirgaceae bacterium
ATACCTTTAATGCTTGGGTAGAAGAATTGAAACCTCATTTTCGAATTATTCGACCAGACTTACCTGGCTTTGGCATTTCGAATAACACGGTAGATCATTCTTATGGCATTTCTGCGTATACAGATTTCTTGAAAAAGTTTTTAGATATCCTTGATATTGATTCCTGTTATTTAGCAGGAAGTTCTTTGGGTGGTTGGATTTCTTGGGAATTTACCTTGCGTTATCCTGAGCAAATCAAACGCTTAATATTAGTTGATGCGGCTGGGTTTATGGAAATCGATGCGGTGCCATTGCCCTTCAAAATGGCTCGCACCCCCATTGTTGGACGAATCATTAAATACGTGGTTCGAAAAACGGTGCTAGAGCAATTTCTTCGACAAGTATATTACAACAAGAGTAAAGTTACCGAAGAACTCGTAGATCGTTACTATGATCTTTTTTCAAGAGAAGGAAACCCTGAAGCTTTTTTAAGTTTGGTAAATGGGCGATTTAAAGACAACACGCGAAAGCTGAAATACATTTCTGCACCAACGCTCATTATATGGGGAGAAAATGACGAATGGATTCCAGTAAAATTTGCACATAAGTTTCATAAAAAGATACCAAACTCTAGGCTCGTCATTTATGAACATGTGGGGCATATTCCCATGGAAGAAGTGCCTAAGATGACTGCACAAGATGTATTAGAGTTTTTAGGAGTGATTAAGTCTGAATCAGCAGCAGCATAGGTTGGAAAAATATTTCCCATTTTTTTATGTGCTTATTTTTGAATTTGATTTTTCCTCCTATATTTGCACTCCCTTGCAAACAAAGCGGGAGAAAAAGTTAAAAAAAGCTGATTTGGTAGCTCAGTTGGTAGAGCATCTCCCTTTTAAGGAGAGGGTCCTGGGTTCGAACCCCAGCCAAATCACATTAGCCTTCCAAACTAATTGGAAGGCTTTTTTTTTGACTCAACGCTTGTGCATTATATTTTTGTTAGTTGGTTAAGCATAACAATAATCTCTTTCCTTTTTAATCCGTAAATCATGGCCAAAGAAATCACCTCCTTTAGCGATTTAAAGCTCAATAAACAATTGCTAAATGCCATTGAAGAAGCTGGCTATGAACGCCCTACGCCCATACAACAACAAGGGATTCCTTTAATATCAGCAGGGCATGATGTGTTAGGTATTGCACAAACAGGTACGGGAAAAACGGCGGCTTTCTTGTTGCCACTGCTCATGAAAGTGAAGTATGCACAAGGACAAAACCCAAGGGCACTAATCATGGCTCCAACGCGAGAGTTAGCGATACAAATTAGTAAAAATATTGATTTACTCGCTAAGTATACCGATATCCGTCATGTATGTGTGTATGGAGGAGTAGGGGCAAAAACACAGATTGAAGCCATTCAACGAGGAATTGATATTTTGGTAGGTACGCCAGGAAGAATCATGGATATTTATCGAAAAGGGGAATTGAATTTTAAGGAACTGAAAACCATGATTCTCGATGAGGCTGATCGCATGATGGATATGGGGTTTATGCCTCAAATCAGGAGCATGTTAGAGGTGATTCCGCATAAGAAACGGCAAAATCTTTTGTTTTCTGCTACCATGCCCGATAAGGTAGTGCGTTTGTCTGAAGAGTTCTTGGAGTTTCCGATGCGAGTAGAGGTAACACCTCAAGCTACTGCGGCAGAAATGGTAGAACAAAGCGTTTACTTTTTGCCAAACTACCTGACTAAAATTAACCTGCTGGGGCGCTTGATGGAAAATACAACCCTTTTTAATAAAGTCATTGTATTTGCGAAAACTAAGGGGACAGCAGAAAATGTTTATAAGTTTCTTCAACGAAAATCAACAGGTGAAATACGTGTAATTCATGCGAATAAAGGCCAAAATACACGTATGAATTCCATGGATGCTTTTAAAGCTGGAGAAGTACGGGTATTAGTAGCTACTGATGTGGCTGCTAGGGGAATTGATGTGAGTATGGTGAGCCATGTGATCAATTTTGATGTGCCCATTGTGTACGAAGACTATGTACATCGGATTGGGCGTACAGGGCGAGCTAATCAGGAGGGCGTAGCCATTACTTTTTGCAATCCAGCAGAAAAATATCACCTCAGGAAAATAGAAAAGGTCATTCGTATGGGAATTCCAGAGGCTATCGTTCCTACAGATTTAGAAATTGCCGAAACGCCTTTTGCCGAGCGCCAAGACATGGCTCGACAGATTGATGAGCAAAAGAAAAAGGAAAATCCTAATTATAAAGGCGCATTTCATGAGAAAAAGAAACTTCCTCCTCGAAAAGATAAACGCGGAGGAAGTAGAGGGAATTACAACAAGAAAGGAGCTTCTTCTAAGAAAAGAAATAGCCGACCTAAAAATAAAAGACGTTAACTTACTTTTTCTTGATAAGCTAACACATCATTTTTAGTAATAATACCTACTAGTTTCCCTTTTTGCGCGACTGGCAAACAACCGATTTCCTGAGCTAACATGAGTAGAACCGCATTTTCTACATTCGCCTCTGGATAAGTTACGGTAGGCGATGCAATCATGACCTCTTTTGCAGATAAGGAAGATTGAAGGTGATTTTCTAAATCCTTCGAACTAATGATTCCAACCAATTCCCCTTTCTTATTTTCTACAGGCATGTGATGAATATTGTGCCATTTCATTAACTCAATAACCAACTCAACAGAATCGCCTTCATACACCGTGAATAAATCAGTAGACATGATTTGTTCTACACGAGTGTAGCGGGTTGTCATGGCATTTGTCATTTCTGTGCTAATGTTTTCCCATTCATGAATGGGATGACCATTATTTTGATTAACAAAGGTCATTAACGTGAGGGCTGATAGCGCTTCGGCTTGCTTGGCTTCTTTTTGTAAGTTCCGATAATTTTTTATCATCCATTCAGCCCCCGTATTTCCTTCGGCTCTTTTTCTAATAATTCCCAAGTAATAATCAATCTCTTCAGCTGGGATACCTACTTTTTTTAAGCCCTCTGAAGCAATTGGAAGCAAGAAAAGTAACATGAAATCCTTAGCAGGAATTAACTCGCCCATCCAAAACATTTGAGCGCCTTTTCCTAATCGGGCAGCTTTGAGGAAATTATTTTTAACCTCTTTAAAGTCCATCAATGAAGCGATGTTTTTATATTCTTCAGGCATGCCATGCATGAGTCCAAGCCACAATGCCATATTCGCCATTTCATCAATTACTGTAGGCCCTGAGGGTATGTAACGATTTTCTATGCGCAAATGTGCTACACCATCATTTACACCATAACAAGGTCTATTCCATCGGTAAACTGTACCATTGTGTAATCTCAATGCTTTTAATTCAGGGATGACACCTTGTTCTAATTGCGTTGAAGAGTGTTCTTGAACCTCATTGGCTAGGAGAATTGTGAAGCGACTAATGTCATCTTTAAAAAGTTCTACAACAGAATCTTTTAGCCATGCATTGCCAAATGTGACTCTAGGCTCTTGGTTTTTAAGTGAGTAAGAACTACTGCGGGTATCGATACTTTGTTGGAATACGGCAATTCTAGTTTCTTGCCAAAGTTCTCTACCAAGTAGTATTGGTGAGTTGGTGCAAAGCGCTAAAATAGGGCCTGAAATTGCCATGGCCCAGTTATAGGCATCCACAAAATCCTTAGGATGAACTTGATAATGCATTTGAAAGCTCGTATTACAAGCTTCAAAAAGAACAGACTCGTGTAGCGTAGCTAGCTCGTCTATCCCTTGAATGTGTAAATAAAAGTCGCCTCCTCTGAGCTGGCGAATGATTTCATCCAGGATGTGATAACGTGGATTTGGAGTCATATATTCAAAGTCAAGCTCACTTTTGCGGATGGTTGGTAAAATTCCCGTCAACAAGATATTGCTCTTATGTTCTTCAGCCTTTTCTTGGGCTTTAGCTAACAACTCTTCTAGTTGTTGACGCATATGTTGAAGACATTTTGGACCCAGTTCCTGAGGATCTAGGTTGATTTCTAGATTATATTTCGCCAATTCAGTCGTAAAGTGATCGTCTTGAATCGCATCGAGTATTTCTATTGCCTTAAAGGAAGGATACAAGGTTTCATCAATAAGACAAAATTCTTGTTCTGCTCCAATGCGTTGCGTGCCAGATTCGAATAAATTTTGTTCTAACATGCGCTCTAGTGTTTTTACATCATCTAGCAAATGCTTGATGAACTGTTGTCGCATGTTTTCATCGAGTTTTTTGACTGCTTTGGCTCCCATAATTTCTTAGATTTAAAATATTGCAAAGGGCTTTGTATCAAACAACATGACGGCATTTGCTGTACTGCTTTGTTCGGTTTCCAGCAGATGTTGGGGAGAGGTTTTCTACAAAGTATAGTTTGAGCTAGTTTATAATAAATATGGTGTTTATCACTTGATTTAAGGTAAGGTATTTTGTAGCTTATTTCCAAATATAAAAGTCGCAACACATCTTGAATATGAGAAATGTCATTTAAAAGACTAACTTTAGTATGGTTTGAA
>JBMYQA010000406.1:0-4491 GCA_049600855.1 Flammeovirgaceae bacterium
ACTTCAGATTATGATAAGAAGTTAGCCATCAAATCTGTATTTCATAGCTTGCGGATTCTTGATTTTGGAATTCAGTTGGCCAATCATGGGAAGATTGTGGAGTTTAGCTCGATGAATTGGTTATTTTATGATTTGATGAAAATGGCTGAAGGGATGGAAGGTGAGGCTCTTTGGCTTTTGGTGAAGGGGAAATATGATCGTTTGTTCAAATCCAAAGGGAAGGAGTTCCGAAAGTTGGCACCAAAGAATCCAAGGGAAAAGAATCTGATGGATTTCCTTTTGCAAATACAAAAGGAGACAGCAAATAGGACAGATGATTTCTCGAAAGGAAAAGAGCAAGTGGTATTGGAAATCCTCAAGAAATATGTTTAAATATAGGATTGAGGCAACTATTGTCCTGAGTCAACAAAAAAACCGCCCCAAAATGAGACGGTTTTTCAACCAAAACTCCATGAATTCTACCTAACGAAACGATAGGTAAACTTCACTAGGAAAATATCATGTGGTTTTACATCAAATAAGCCCCTTGCTAAATCCCGAAACTCATTCTGTTGGTCGGTATCTAAACCGCCTGTGCGGTTTTGCGTCCAAACTAAAAAGAGGGTAGAGCCCGGAATGTATTCCCAACGAATCACCATGTTGGAGCGGAACTCCACAAAGTTGAAGTCGGGATTGTATATCGTGTAATCCGTTAAACCGTTGCCATCTTCGTCCACATCGTATTCATCATTCGCAACATTGAAACTAATTTCCTCGTGGTTGAATTGGTGGTAACGATTTTGATAGCGATTGGCTTTTGAATTGGTAATGCGTTTGAAGTCGCTGTACTCACCCTTAGAAGCGAAGGGTTGTCCATAATACTGAATCGAAAGATTGGGTCTAATGCTGTAAGTTAAACGGATTTGCATGCTGTAAGTGGCTTGATCAATTTTACCTACAATGTAGCGGTTCTCATCTTTCATCGACTCCGTAGTGATGTATTGCAACTCGTTATTGGAGAAGCTCATGCGCGGCCATAAAGAGATGCGTAAGGCATTGATAGGGCGATAGGTAATGCCCATATTGAAACTCTTGAACCGCGAGTAATTTTCACTGCCCCAATAGTTATAGATGTTAAAATTTAAGCGTAATTTCTTACGATCATTGGTACTTAAATACATCCAATTATCAATGCCGCTAGGATATTGAAATGCTGGCCCACCTCTCAGATCGAAATTGGAGATGTTTCGCGCTTCCCAAGTACCACCTGTTCCCCAATTCCAAATGTTTGTAAACTGCGCATGCACATTAAAATTTAGCGCTCGATAGGTATTTTGACCACCAAAATCGAAATTCAAGTATTGGTTACCATTGGCGCGTAAGCTCCTAAAGATTCCTTTTGTTTTTTGAATGAAGCGATACCCTACCCATGTCCATTGGTTGATTTGATCGGTGCTGACTAAAAATCCTGCATCATTCAATTCCAACTCAGGGGTTCGCCAGGTGACTCCAGATTGGAAAACCAATTTGCCACTGTGTTTTTGTAAGGCTAAGTGCCCGCCACTACCCGTAAGTGAGGTTTTGGTTGGATCAACCGAAAGGTGCTCTGCATCAGGACGTTGTAGGAAACGGGTACTCGATTCTTGGGTATTTAAGATGGCTTCTGGTGTTCCTTGTACATTACTCATTACTGCTCTAGCAGTCAACGAATATTTTCGGTCTTTAAAGAATCGCTGTACATCTAACCCACCAGAATAAGCCGATTTATGTAAGAACTCTGCGAGGTAAGAATCGTCATCCATATTACGATTTACCGCGGTGAACATTCCTCCAATGACGGTTTTCCCTTCCTCAAAATCTTGCTGAGCGCGCGCAACAAAGTAATTTGTCAGCGGCTCCACTGTTTCATCCCAGCGTTCGCCTCCGCGATCTATCGTTGCCAACTCTTTGCGGGTTACCGATTCCAATATGCCAAAAGAAAACCCTTTCTCGTTTTTCCCCGTAATTTTGGCCGATCCTAAAATTCGAGTATTACTCGGCTGATCTACATAATCGCCATCTTCGGCACTGGAAGGCCAACCATGTGGCCGACTCCCAATTCTTCTGGAATAAAACAGATTATTTCGATTGAAGTTACCTCCTGCTTCTGAATTACTCACATTAAAATTGAGGATATTATTTCCTTCGACAAAGAAGGGGCGCTGCTCGCGAAAAAATACTTGGAAGGCCGATAGGTTAATTTGGGAAGGATCGGCTTCTACTTGTCCAAAGTCTGGGTTAATGGTGAAATCTAAGATGATGTCATTGGTTAAGCCTACTTTACCATTCAGTCCAACGGTAACATTGGCATCTCTACCTGTAGCGAAAGGATTACCTTCCTCCTTTTCAAATCGTTCTGCTTGAGCCACCATAAAAGGCTCCAATTCGAGTGGAGATTGTGGTTTGATGCCTTCTATCCCATGCAATTCGCCAAATAAGTGTACCCAGCCTGGCGCATTTTGAGGAATAAACTGCCAGTTTGATCGCTCTTCTTCACGGAAAATCCTGCGCGTAAATTGGATGCCCCAAACGTGTCTAGGCTTATCTGCAAAACGCAACTGACTCAAAGGAATTTTAAGCTCAGCCGTCCAACCTTCGGCATCCATATTGGTGCGGGCAATCCAAATGGGATCCCAGTTTGAATCCCAATTATTTCCATTGTTGGAAATGGCCTCGTCTCCACGCACACCAGCAGCCGTGATGGTGAAGGAAAAAGCAGTTCGCTTATCAAAATAGCTGTCGATATTTACTTCTACCCAATCGCCTTCAAAGCCATCTCTTCTCGACATCCGTTTGACAATTTTATCAGGTTCTTTGTCAAAACATCGAATGCCAATGTACAAGTATTTTTGATCGTAAAGGATGCGGAATTTGGTATCTTGTGAGGGATTTGCTCCTTCTTCGGGCTGACGTTGGGTAAAGCTTCCGCTCCATTCTACATGATTCCATGTGGCATCATTTAATAAACCGTCTACAGTTGGAGGTGTGGCTGTTCTTTTGGTGAAATACTTTTTCGTCTCAATTTCTTCGGTTGATGTGGTTGATTTCTCATCTTGGGCTGTTGTAGGGAAGGAAAGCAGTAGCAAACCCATCCAGCAGAGGGCGCATAGTAATCGTTTCATAGTAAGTCGTAAAATTAATTTGACACTTATTTGATGTTGTTGATCATATAGCGTGAAAGCATTGACACTTAAACTACTTTCACGCTATTTTGGGATATGATCCCGAGTTTTTAGTCTTTTGTGGAATTGACGAGTTTGTTCACAGTTTTTTGGAGCTTCCGCTGGATTTTTTTTAGAAACTGCCCCGCCATTTCTGGCAAAGGCAGTCTCAAGCAACATGAGATCGTGTTTGTCGGTATAACTGCAACTTATGCGAATCGTTACACGTGCCGCTTCTTTTTTTGTCGTGGTTTTACATGAGTGGTAATTTTTAAGGATAGAGTTAGAATATTTAGGAAGGTTGCATGAAATGAGAAAAAATGTCAGTGTATTGTTAGATATTATATAATATTCTTATATTGGTGCATTAATGTGTTTTTTTTAAAAAAAAGTAATGATTTAGCACCTAAATTTATAAATGCTGAACTTAAACAAGTGAAATTTGTGTTTTAATTAAATTTCAATATTTGGTCTTAAAATTATGAATTTTGCAATGAGATTTCTAAAAAAAAACTCTAATTTCAAGAAAGCTTCAAATTTCAATTTACTGATAATCAGATAGCTTAGGATATTAAATAATTACAAAAAAACAAAATCTAACATTATAATAAGTTTTCTGCCAATTTCAAGAACCATAATAAAACTAGATTATAAAATAATTCAAAAGCGCTTCCAACAGAATAAAATGAAAGGTATACTATTCTTCTGCACCTTATTAATAACATTTAACCTCTACTCTCAGACTCCAGAAGACAATTATCGTGATTGGCTAAAAATAAGTGGCATTGATCAAATTTTAAGTTTGAAATCCGTCAATAAGCAAAATAATACTCAAGTACTTCAATTAGGCTTTGTGGAAGATGATTTGAATAAACAGTTAATTGGTTGGAAGAGTCTAAAGATAGTTTATCCTGATAATGAATTAATGCATTTACTTTTAACGCAAGGAATCAGCCTATGGCGTATTAATCCCAATAACTTCATGGTTGAGCTTGATAATAGTAATAGTTTACTTCACTTGAAAGCAAAAGTGAATGAAGGAGCTATTCGTATCACTGGTGATACGCTAGATTTGGATAAAATTGAAATCAAAGGTTCTAATGATAGTTATTCAATTGATTTAAATACATTAAAGCTCACTTTGGATTTAGATACATTTTTAGTGGAAAATTGGAAAAAGAAAAAAGTATTATATAAAAGAATTGTTAATTTAACAGCACCTTTCTTTGAAAAGTTTAATGGAACTATAAAATCTTTTCCTGTAGGACAGGATACGCTTTTAATTCATGTAGAAAATGTGAGAGGTGGTTGT
>JBMYQA010000407.1:0-4465 GCA_049600855.1 Flammeovirgaceae bacterium
TGCAAACGACTGATTTGCAAAAGATACGTGTGTACACGAACTTTACGTAAGTTCTCCGTGTACCTAACCTTATTTAAGTGAAGTCTCCCTTCAACATCAATGAGTTCAGAGATTCGATCCAAAATCTGTCCATCATTTATTTCATTGCTTTATCGGTTATAGCGGTAGCTGCTACGGTTTCTCAAGTATTGATTCAGACTCATTTAGATAGTCAGAAATATGATGCGCGGGTAATCAATATTGCAGGTAGGCAGCGAATGTTGAGTCAAAAGATCAGCAAGATTGCCCTGAGGGCACAAATCGTATTGCAGCAGGATTCTACAAGTGAGGAAGTCACCCATTTGCTCCATGAATTAATAGCGAATTGCGATTTATGGAAAGAAAGTCATCAAGGCTTGTTGTATGGAAATCAGGCGATTGGGGTGTTGGCGCAAAATAGCCCTGAAATATCTCGGATGTTTATTGAGTTGGAGCCTCATTATCGAAACATGCTTGCCGCAACGGAGCAAGTCATCCAAATCTTACAAACGAAAGGTGCAGATGAACTAATAAAGCTGAAGGATGCCATAAAGGTAATATTAGCTCACGACGATGATTTTTTGGCACAAATGGATAAAATCGTATTTCAATACGATAAAGAAGCGACTGAACAATTGCGTTCATTGCAGTTGACGGCAATTATCCTGTTTAGCATCATGCTTACAGTGTTAGTATTAGAACTCATCTTAGTATTTCTTCCCCAAGCCAAGCGACTTAACCTATCTTACAATGAGCTGAGACGTTCCAAAGAGAAAGCAAATGAATTAGCCTATGAGACTCGAAAGCTCTACGAAGGGGTGCGTAAGTCAAATCGAGAGATTAAGCACATCAATTATGCACTGAATGAAGCGGCCATCATCGTAAAAACAGACATAAAGGGTTACATTACTGAAGTAAATAAGAAATATTGTTCGCTTTCTGGTTTTACAGCAGCAGAAGCAGTGGGCTTATTTTTTGAAATTACGCCATTTTCAGAGAAGCTTTTCCATTTACCAAGTATTAAGGCTGGGGTGAGCGATGAACTCATTTGGAAAGGCGAGGAAAAACAATTTACTAAAAATGGAGAAATCTACTGGTTGGATATCACCCTTATTCCCATTGCCTCGGCTATAGGGGAAACCTATCAGTTTTTAGCCATTTGCAATGACATCACGCACCGCAGGGCGCAAGAGGAAAAGCGCTTTCGGGAAAGTCAAGATAAGTATGAGAAAGAGATCAATGCCCAGCGGTTGCGTTCTTTTGCCATTATCACTGGGCAAGAAAAAGAGCGAAAGCGCATGTCAAGAGAGGTACACGATGGACTTGGGCAAGTACTGACCGCACTTAAATTTCGCTTAGAGTCGTTACAGGTTACTGACGAACACGAGCAGAAAAAACTGATGGATACAAAAACGATTTTAACGAGAGCCATTTCCGAAGTACGGAGAATATCTTCAGGCTTGTTACCAGCTGTACTGAATGACTATGGATTAGCCGCAGGAATTAAAGATTTAGTACAGGTTTCATCGAAACAATCGGGCATTTCAATTGTTTTTGATAATAGTTTGAAAATTGACCACCGTTTGCATCGCGATGTGGAAGTGAGTTTATACCGAATTGCGCAAGAAGCATTGAATAATGCATTAAAATATTCCAAAGCGGATACCATTCAAGTAACGCTGGGCAATGATGCGGAGTTTATTACTTTATCGATTATAGATAATGGAAAAGGCTTTGATTTAGAGCAAAAACTCACAGAGCCGAAACGAGATTTTTCGGGAAATGGTTTGGCGAGTATCAAAGAAAGAAGTAATTTGATAGATGGACACTTGCTAATTTCCACTTCACCAGGAAAAGGAACAAATATTTACTTGGAAGTTCCACTAACTCCAGAAAATTATGAGCAAAATACGCGTATTATTAGCTGATGACCACGATATTGTTAGAGATGGTATTAAGTTGTTGTTAGAAAAAGAAGGCGATATCCAAGTAATTGGGGAAGCTTCAAACGGAACAGAAGCACTGACTAAGGTGGGTGAGTTAAGCCCCGATGTAACCATCATGGATATTTCTATGCCAGAAATGAACGGCCTAGAGGCTACTCGTGCGTTAACGCAAGAAAATCCTACGAATAAAATACTCATTCTTTCCATGTACGATAATGATGATTACATCATGAAGTCGATTGAATATGGGGCGAGTGGATTTATCTTAAAAGGAGCTAATCGGGAAGATTTTATTAAAGCGATTCATACCGTAAGTGATGGGCAAAAATATTTTTCCCCAGATGTTTCGGCAGTAATTGTTGAACACTATTTGCATCAAAAAACGGCTACTTATCATTCCCCAGAAAAAAAAGCATTTTCTGAGCAATCTTCTAGTGGAATTAAACCCTTGACCAAGCGTGAAAAAGCATTGGTAAATTTAATCATTCAAGGGTATGATAATAAAGCCATTTCTGAGCAATTCAATATCAGTATCCGAACGGTTGAAACCCATCGTTTTAATATTATGAAGAAGGTTGGCGTAAATAATGCCGCGGATTTAGTACGTGTGGCCATCCAAAATAATTTGGGCGCAGATTGAGAAAGCGCGGTAATACTGTTCGTAGCATTGAAAGGCTTCCTACGAACAGTCAATACCATTATTTTCCCAATGGAAATAGTTCTCGACCTTTCAAAATAGGCACTACATCGAACTCATCTATTCTCAAACAAAACTCAATATCGCGTTCGTTTCCTAAACGTTGGAGCCTTTGCACATGATTGGCATTCGCTAAATATCCAGTTAAATCGCCTTTAGCCTGTTGGTAGAGCTGCCAAGCAGCGAGTGTATCATCAAATAAAGGTTCAAATTGGTGATGGACTAAAATATCGGTTAAAGCCCCTGTAAAAAGTGTATCTTCCATGCTAAATCGCCCACGCCAGCCTGCGCTGAATAGAATCACATCCGATTGTTGTTCAATGAGGTAATTCGCAATGGCTTGGAGATTTAGAAAAGCGCCAATAACAACCTGCTTGGCACCTTTGGAACAATCAATGGCACGGGTACCATTGGTGGTAGTCATGGCAATAGATTGCCCTTTAGCCGTATCGCTCATGTAGGAATAGGGAGAGTTACCAAAATGGAAGTCTTCAATCTTAATTCCTTGTCGCTCGCCTGCGGTGATGTATCCTTGCTGACCCAATGCACGGCACTCTTCTACAGAGGCAACAGGAATGATGCTTTTTACCCCAGTAGCCATTCCAGAGACGATGCAAGAGGTAGCGCGAAAGATATCCGCAACGACTATAATTTTGTCTTCCAAGTTTTCAAATAGCCCAATCATTTCAGGCGAAAGGCAGGTATCAATTTTATTCATTTTTCCTCGATTGATTTCTGTGCGAATATAGAAAAGGATTGACATTTGCCATTTCCAAAAAAAAATAAGATTTTGCTATTGGTTATTAATCAATCTCAAATAACCATAAAACCTTAGTTCAACACTTAAAATAAAATCAGATGAGTGCAAACTTTGATTTAACAGGTAAAGTAGCCATTGTAACAGGAGCAAGTAAAGGTATTGGAGAAGCCATTGCCCGATCTTTTGGTAAGGCAGGAGCAAAAGTAGTCATTAGCAGCCGTAAGCAAGATCAATTGGATGCGTTGGCAGAAGAATACAAAAAAGAAGGCATTGAAGTATTAGCTGTAGCTGCCAATACGGGAAAGACAGAAGCCATAGAGCACCTCGTAAAACAAACCATCGATGCATTTGGTGGAATAGACATTTTGGTAAATAATGCGGCTACCAATCCCATTTTTGGGCCAGCGACTCAAACAGAGCTCAGTGCCTATGATAAAATTATGGAAGTGAATGTAAGAGGACCCTTTTACCTCAGTCAGTTGGTGTATCCTTCTATGAAAAGTAGGGGAGGAGGCAGTATCATTAACATCAGCAGTGTAGAAGGTTTGCATCCAGGCTTTGGTTTAGGCGCATATAGCATTAGTAAAGCCGCATTGATTATGCAATCCAATGTATTGGCAAAAGAATGGGGCTTAGATAATATTCGCGTAAATTCCATTTGTCCTGGCTTAATCAAAACGAAGTTTAGCGAGGCGCTTTGGAGTAACGATAGCACGATGAAAATGGTGATGACCAAGCAGCCCATTAAGCGAATTGGGGAAACCAAAGACATTTCTGGCTTAGCGCTATTTTTAGCTTCTGACGCAGGTTCCTATACCACAGGTGCCACGATGACTGTAGATGGTGGGTTAACGATTTAAGATATCATGAGTGAGTGTAATACTGCGCTACAGCAGAATTTATCTCTATGTAGAGCAGTATTACTAACACTAAGTTGTCATTTTAGTGTATGCCCTCCATTTCTAAAATGAGGAAAGGAGTTCTCTACCCGATGGTTTTGCAAGATTCTGATAATCAAATACATAAATTATGCTAGTCAACGTT
>JBMYQA010000408.1:0-4459 GCA_049600855.1 Flammeovirgaceae bacterium
CACGAAATGAAATTCCAAATCAATTTATTTTGGCTGGGGTATGGGAAATGAAAATGGAACGATGGAGAACCCGCAGAACACGTCAATTTGCCAACTGGAACCAAATTATGGTTCCGCAACGTTGGGATTATCATGGCATTAAAAACTACAATCATGTAGCTTGGTATCGCAAGTATTTTAATTTACCCAAAAACTTTCAAAAGCATAATTTAAGTTTGATTTTAGGTAAAATTGATGATTTTGATGAAGTCTTTATCAATGGAGTCAAAATTGGCAGCACCAACGATTACAAACCCTTTGGAGCATCTAACTCTTGGCAACAAACTCGTGTCTATCAAATTCCTCCATCTTGTTTAAAAAGTTATGAAACCAATGTCATCATGGTTAAAGTCACTGACATTGGAATAGATGGAGGGATTTATAAAGGTCCAATCATGATTATTCCTTCAGAGTATACTGCTGCAGCGCTTCGAAATTTTTAATTTACCTACCAACTTTTTGGCAATTACACGCGCACTATCATTTATTCAAATTAGATGAAGAGTTCAAAGAGAAGGTCACTCTCAATCCAACCGTATAGGGTTTCGACCCAATCGTTGAGCTTCGATCTAATAATGAAGAGAAATAATAGGTTACATTCGGCATGACTTTCATCGTTAAGCGATCAGATAAAGTGTGTGTAAGCTCATAGCCTAATAAACCAACGGGATGAATGTAGCGCTTTTCATTTAATTGCAAAGCCATGTCTCCATTTCCTTCCACAGTAAGCCTAGAAGCTAGTAAGGCATCGAACCCACCACCCACAACAATGCGTTGATTCGGCTTGCTCGCAAACGGTAAAAAATCAGCGCCTAAACGCACGCCCAACAAATGATAACTAGCACGGGCTTTCACCTGCTCAGGTTTAAATAATGGGGAAATGTGTAATACACCTGCTGAGTCAAAATAAGTGTGATATGCCGTAGGATGTGCACTCGTCAGTTTAAAATTACCTTCCTTTCGGAGTAAACTATATTCTACATTTCCAAAAAGCGCTACTCGTTTATTTGCCAAAGCATGCCTCACACCTAAACCCAGTTTTACACCTAAATTTTGTCCAGTAAAGCTAGGATTATTTGCACCAGACTCTACTAAAATCCCATCTGATGAATTTGTATATACCCTTTCATAGGTATAAACAGGCTCTGCAAAGAAGAATAGCTCATTGCTACTTTTAGGTTTTAATGGCGACTGCTTTGCCGACTTTTCCAATCCTTTAACCTCAGGGAGATCAGCATAAATGCCTGTTATTAAATTGGGCATTTTCCCAGCAAGTGATATCATTTTATCAGTTAGTACATGCCCTTTTCCCAACCTAAAACCCGAACCGTTCATCGTATAAGCCGATTCCGATAATGCATCCTTAGGAGCAACATTCACATCTGTATGCGAAGATTTACCATGTTGTTTTGTAGTGCCTTGTGTATGATTGGTATTTGTTCCAGAAGGATTTTTGACTTCACTAGACAAATTATTCGTAATATTTCCAACTTTTTGAGCATGGGCATGATCATGTTTATCTTCAACACCATCCTTCAACCTGTTCTCTCCTACATTTCCTTTATTAGTCTGGTGATTAATATGATTATATGCATCACTGATTGGGTGTTTAGTTTCTTTCTCTTTATTTAGGGTTAATACCTCTTCAGTCGTATGTTGCCTTGCCTGATTTGTTGTTTGCTGTTTTCCTGCACCCTGTTCTGACAGAGAAACCCAAACCCCTATCCCTATGAAAAATACAAATAAAGGCAATAGATATCTCCAATGAGGCCAGCCATTTTTTCCAATTTGTGGGGTAATCTGCTCCCAAGCCATTGGAGGAGGCGCCTCTTCATAACCTCCAAGCCTTTGCTTAAAGATTTCCTCAAACTTTTTATCGTTAGCCTGTTTTGCCATAATTCGCTAGTAAGCAGTAAAGTAAATTTTAATCATTTAGTACATTTAAGTGTTCACCCAGTTTTTAAGCGTAATGCCTCTTGCTCCATAAACTCACCCAATCGCTTTTTAAGCATCGCTTTGGCCTTTGAAAGTTGCGATTTAGAAGTACCTTCTGTAACCCCCAAAGTTGCTGCGATTTCTTTATGTGTATAACCCTCTATCGCATATAGGTTAAACACCATGCGATAGCCATCGGGTAAATTATTTACAAATTTGAGTAACTCTTGGTTATTCAAATTACTAATAATATGTTCATAATCATCATTTGAATTATAAACTAAATCGTAATCCACATGATCGTGATGTTTTTTATGCTTCTGATAGTAATTAATCGCCGTATTAATAAAAACGCGTTTCAACCAAGCCTCTAATGCACCTGTTTTTTCCAGTTTTCCTACAGATTTAAACACACGCACAAATCCCTCCTGAAAAACATCTTCAGCCTCTTGATAGTTCTTAGAATAACGTCTACAAATTCCCATTAACTTATGGGCATACTTCGAGTATAACGCTTCTTGCGCTTTTCTTTTTCCTTTACGACAGCCTTCTATGATTTCTTGATCGGTCATTAAGTATGATGAACAAGAAGGTCATTTTCCTTCTTGGCAATAGTTGATATTGGTTAATGAGTACGTATTTCTTGTAAAGAATGGCAGCTTTGGAATAAACTCCAAAACTACCAAATCTATCGAACAAGCAAGAATAATTCGCTATTGTGTAAGATTAATAAAAATATTCGCTTGGTTACACGACCAATTTGCTGGATTACAGATATTGTAAGTAGCCTCATCAGTTCCTATCGTTCCATCCGCTACAATAAAATAGATTCTGCCTAAGCTCGGAATAGCGATAAAGCGTCCTGAATTCTGATAAGTAATTTCCAAGATATCACATGTGGTACAGGTAACGTCATTAGCCATCACATCTAATTCAACCACATACTCATTAGCTCCAAGTGTAATTCCTAACGAATCAAACTCATCTTCTAAAGAATCGAGTGCTGTAGTACTCAATGCCCAGTCATCCACTGCTGACCATGAAAACACATATTCATCGTGTGTTGGTACAGGTGAACAAGTAGTTGTATCAGGATTACCACTCACATATACAGTCGCCTGATAACACGAACCATCAGTTAAGCAAAAATGGTATTCGAATTCATCTTGTCCTGTAAAGTTTGGATTAGGTGCGTAACAAGCCCAATTATTACTCATAAAAGCCTCTCCATAACTCGGAGCTCTAAGAATGGTAAATGAATTCCAGAGTATCTGATCTCCGCAGTAATAGTCATTTGCTAACACATCAATACAAGCTCCATTAGGTGTTATTGAATCCAGGTAATCGTCTTGCGCATTGGTAGTCACATTACAAACCACAGCAGTATCTCCATATTGATGGACAATGGCTGAATAGCAATCTCCTCCAGTCGTGCAAAATTCATAGCTGTAACAATCATACCCGTTAAAATTTTGATTGGCTGTATAGCAAATTACGCCATCATCACCTACTACTGTAGTCCCAAAAAACGCGGGGCTCGACACATGCAATGAACTTAAATCAATATCGGCTTCACAATAGGTATCATTCGCTAACACATTGATACAGGCTTCTACCCCCACTTCAATGTATTCTTGGTGATCTTCTACGGCTTCTGGAACTACTGGCAAGCAAACATCGGTTGTATCTCCGATGGAATCGGGACAAAACTCGATTAATACTAGCGCATATCCTTGTTCATCTGAATCAGTGCGATCAACACTGTAAATAAAGAAATCAAGGAAAGGTTGGCTTGGATCAATGGCTGCTTGCTGTGCCTCATAAATTACCCAACCACTATCTACAAAAGCCGTTCCTGCTAACGGATTAAAAGCAATGGCTAAACTATTGGCATCCCATGTTCCCGCACAAAACGCATCATTTGCCAGTACATCAATTGCAATAGGCCCATACAACTCATTTGGATCAGTGATATGAACAAAATCTGACATCAAATTCAAATATTCACAAGGGATATTGCTACTATCTGACTCTAACCGCACTTCAATTTCTCCGATACTCGAGGCATTGGATGCAGTAGTGATTCGATATTTGAATCGATCGATACTTACATTTGCGCCTAAATTTGAACGGTACATGCATTGGCCACTTTCTGTAATTTGAGCCATACCAGAACTTGGTTGCTCAATAATTTCGAACGTTGCATCGTGCAACACTACGTCATTAGCTAGTAAATCAATTAAGATTGGTGAACCTGGCATTCCATAAACCACATCATTTGTAGTAATGGGTATGCCATCATCATCGGGTAACTCATCTGACTGCAGTTGATCACAACTCAATGCGACCAATAACAACAGAATATAACTATATATATGGAATCTTTTCATCGAATTAACTGGTTAAAAGCGTATAATCACTTTAGGTTTGATAGAGGTTGTCTAAAATTTAAACCTTCAGTTTAAAATGGCTAATTTATCCTCAT